>CAMNFW010000123.1 GCA_946537565.1 uncultured Ruminococcus sp.
TGTAAGTTCAAGTGTTGCATCGGCAACAAACTTGACCTCTGTTCCGTCGTCAATCTTTCTGATCTCAACTTCCTTGACCTTAGTAGTAGTGCCGGTTGTGGTCGTAGTGGTAGTTGTAGTTGTGGTAGTTGTTGAAGTTGTAGTAGTTGTAGTTGTTGTGGTGGTAGTTGTTGTAGTTGTAGTTGTTGTAGTTGTTGTGGTGGTAGTTGTTGTAGTAGTTGTTGTAGTAGTTGTTGAAGTTGTAGTAGTTGTTGTTGTTGTGGTGGTGGTAGTTGTTGTAGTTGTTGTAGTTGTTACATTTTTAATTGTAACGGCTGTAGCGGTAGCTGTTGTTGCAGGCTCGCCACCCTTCAATACGATCTGTCCATTAACAATGCTGAAATCAACAGCCTCTGCCTTTTCATAGCCTTCAACTGCATCTGTCTCTTCAACAGTGTAATCACCGTCGAGAAGACCCTTAAGCTTGTTTGCAACGTTATGCTTAGCAGTAATTGTTAAGGATTCGCCTTCTGCAAGAGTATTAGCGTTCCTGATAATCTGAGCAGCCTTATCAGCAGCCTTCTTGAAGGTTATCTTAAGCTCTGCATCCTTGTCGGACTCAGGCTCAAAAATCTTGATGATGCTTACCTCAGAGATCTTGTCAGTGATATTGATCTGAGATTTTCCGTCCTCAGTCTCAACGACTTCGATCTGTCCGGTTGAATCTGACTCAAGAAGAGTAACCTTATTGTCAGCATCAACCTTGAACTTGAATGAAGAGACAACTGTAAATCCATTAGGAGCAACTTCTTCCGTCAGAATATATGTACCTTCGAGCAGTCCCTTGATATCAGAGATATTGCCTTCAAAAGTAAATACATCGTCCACAAGTTCGATTGTCTCATAGATATCGTTGTTGTCCTTGTCCTTAGAGTTAGCAACCTTGATCTGAGTAAGGGAAGCTTCCTCGTCAGCGAGTTCATCAACCTTAAGAGTGAACTTAGCTCTGTTATCCTCAGCAAGCTCAACTTTATCTTCACCGTTTACAGCGGTCTTGTTAATTGAGATAGCCTTACGCTCATCCTTAATGATAAGCTTGGAAGCATCGGTCTTATCGACCTCAACCTCGCCGTTGGTAACAGCGCTTATCGAAGACTTGTCGATCTTACCGTCAGCAACCTTGAATGTGAATTCAGAAACAACTTCATAGCTGTTATCAGGTGCATTAGTTTCCTTAAGCTTGTAAGTACCGTCTGAGAGACTTGTAAGAGTAACATCACCATTAGTGATAACGTTCTTATCAAGGATAGCCTTGCCTTCAGTTACCTTAAGCTTAATAAGCTCAGTAACCTCAGTCTTGGGACCTTCTTTCCAGATCTTCTCGCCGCCCTCGCCGAGGGTGTAAGTAAGCTCATCGTAGTTAACACGAATTACATACTCAGAACCGTCATTGAGGATGACATTGTAGATACCGTCATAAAGACCGGATATCTTTATTGTTGCGCCAGGTTCACTTGTAACATTCTCTACGAAGAGATCCTGTTCTTCAACTGTACCGGCAGTGAATCCGTCGATACCCTCAACTTCAATATTGTTGAATGTATTACCACGGATCTGTTTAACTGACTTTCCAGCAGGGAGAGTGATCTCAACAGTGTTGTAAAGATCATCTTCTGTCTTGTCAGTTACCTTAACGTTGTCAAGCTGTCCATTCTGATATGACTTCTTTGCAGCAACTCCGTCAAGATTATCGCCTGTAAGCTCAAATTTAAGATTTTCGTCGCTGCCTTCAATAACCTTGCCGCCGAGATCTCTCTTGCTTATAGTGATCTCCTGAGCTTCATCGCTGATGGTTACTGAATCAGAATCTGCCCACTCATCTTTTCCTTTTGAGAGGTAAAGAGCACCAGTATCGGCATGTCTTGAAACTGTAAATTCCTTTACAGAAGCCTTTGAGTATCCAAGAGGAGCAGTAAGCTCTTCAATCTTGTATGTACCTTCCGGCAGACCGTTGAAGATAACTGCTGAACCAGTTGAATGCCAGATATACTCTGTACGTCCTTCGCCCTCAACCTCATTGCTTATGATAGTTTCCTTAAGTCTGTAGTTGATAGGATTTGTAGGATCGTTGTAGCCACGACCGTTTGCCAGGAAGAACTGTGAGTCATGAGCTGTAACATTATACTTGTCGAAATCAACGGGGGCACCGCTCTTGTCAACACCTGTAAGCTTAAGCTCTGCTCCAGCAACAGGAGTATCTGTAGATGCTGAAAGCGGTCTTGTCTTACGGATTGAGAGTGAATATGCGTGGTTGATAGCCTTAAGTCCGTCTGAATCATAGTAGAGGTTTGTGTTATCTTTGCCTGCAGCATTTTCTTCTGTAACTGAACCATAGATTATATCATTTGTGCAGACACCGTTTGTAACTTTAATTGTAGATTTAAGGATAGGCATATGGCCTTCAGGAGAAGCAGTCTCTTCAAAGGTGTATATACCGTCCGGAATGTTTTCAAGCACTACGTCATACTCGCTGCTTGAAGTCCATTCGATTGTCTTGTTGTCATTGCTGAAAGTAAGTTCAACTTCCTGTGAACTGTCAGTTGATCTATAAGCCTTCATAGCTGAAAGATCAGATGCTAAAGATCCCTCAGCAGGGGTTTCATAGGTAAGCTTGAAAGAAGCACCGTCAAGTCTGTTTCCGTCAGCTTCTGTAGTGTAGCCGTAGTCTAAAACTTCCTTGACCTTAAGAGTGTCATCATACTTACCAACTGTCATTGTAACAGCCTTCTTGTTGGGGAAGGTAACTGTACGTCCTGAAACAGAAATAATATTATTTGGTGTTTCGTCCTTTACCTTAGTAGGAACAATAGCTGTACCGGATACATAATAAGTAACTGAGTTAATATAAGCATTCCAGTAGGTCAGTGTCATTGCACCGTTTTCACCAATTTTCAGTCCACTTGGTGTGCAGACTATCGGCTCAGATGAAGTGGAGATGTTATACTCGTATTCCGAAACGTACTTTCCGCCAGGCTTTATCTGAACACCGCCGCCGCTTGCAGTAACGCCGTTGAACTCAACCTTTGATACATCAAGGCCGGAGTATATAGGACTGATAGAAGCATCTTCATCAGCGCCGCCTCCGTGTTCCTTATCCACAACAGCTGTTACAGGCTCGTTATCGAGGATCTGCTCCATGTCAACTGTTTTATCAGGCTTGCCTGAAACCAGTTCGCCGGCAGCATCAATATAGAAGTACTGCTTTTCAGTGATCTTAGCATAACCCGCAGGAGCTTCCTTTTCAACAATGTAATACTGACCTTCAGTGAAGTTCTTTACTTTTGTCGGAGTTGCCTCCTTGGTTTCTCCTTCGCTGGGAGCAGTTGTTACAGTGTCGACCAGTGTATCACCGTCATCGCCGACCTTATAGATCTCAAAAGTAGCGGAGAGGTAATTACCGGTCTGGCTGTCTGTCTTAGCCAGCAGAATTGAATTATCCTTAACATTGGTAACGTTCATCTGACGGCTGTCGAGCAGTTTTCTTGTATCCTTGCTTACATCAGGAGAAGTGCTCCAGTAAATGTCATAGGTATCAGGATCAATGATGAAATATCTTACAGCAGCTCTCTGCCAGCCGTTAGGAACGCCGGTCTCGAATACTGAATAAACAACACCGGGTTTGATCTGTCCTTCGCCGTTTCCGATATCATACTTGCCGATGTTCTCGGAATCTGTTGTAGTAAGTGTAGCAGCAGGTGTTATAGCAGCGCCGAATCCGCCGACGCCTGTACGGAAGTCGCCGTCACGTCCTAAAGTAACAGCTGTTCCATTATAATCAGCAGTAATAATTTTCATCCAACTATAATATGCTGCTGTTTCTTTAACATTTGTGAGTTCGCCCTCATAGATCTTGAGTGTAGCACCTGCGAGGGGATTATTGTTCGCATCAAACTTAGCGAGCCAGAACTGTGCTTCATTCTCAAAAACAGCAGGATCATCGCCAAAAGTTATCTGCGGATAAACTGAACCGTTCTTGGTATTGAGATAGTACTTAGCTGAACCAGTCTCAAAGAGAAGAAGATCATCGCCCACCGCAGTAGTATCTACAGCTGGTGAATCTACAGCCCATTTGCCTTCTTCGCCGAGTTTAGCGGTGATATCAACGCCGCCGATCTCATATTTCAGAGTGCCGATCTTATTGTCGTCAATATCATCAGGAGTAATATTAATTGTGTAAGTATTGTCTCCAGCTTTAATAACAGTCTTGGTAACGAAAGGAGAATCAATGCCAGCGACTATATCAAATGTTTCTGTAACTTTGATATCATAGCTTTTTTCATCGCTCTTGAAACCAGAAACATCACCGATCTCCTTAATGGTGAAGTTTGCGGCAACTTCCGTTGGATCTGTTGTTTCCTCAATATCAGGAGCATCAACATCAAGAGGAAGCTGAGCATTGATCTGCTTGCCATTGATGATAAGACCTTCGATATCCTCAGTAGGAACAGACTTTACAAGCTCATCGTTCTTAAAGATACCGATAGTAGCGCCTGTATGGGTCTTGGAAGTGCCCTTTACAAGCTTGGAGATATCAACTGTATAAGATGTGTCTGAGCTTACCAGGTTAGCAGGTCCGAGATAAGGACGATAACCGAACTCAAGACCACCGGTAAATGACTTAGCTATAAGAGCACCGGAAAGATGTCCTTCGCATTTATCACCTGATCTTGCATCTGCATTAGGTGCAAAGATAGTACCGTTGAAGTTTCTGGAGATGAATACATCATTTGCGGAGGTGAAGTTATAAAGGATCTGTGAAGAAGCAGGATCGTTATTAGCTTTTGTTCCTGTTTTTCCGTCAGACTTGCCTTTGTTAGAGATAGTAACATCGTTGATTGTGGTCTTAACGTCATTAGAGATATTGATTGCAGTTGCCGGACAGTTGATAATATAATTCTCATCGCCTGCTATATCGCCATTGATAATAACTTCGTCAATATCGGGATTCCACTCGCTGACATTGAAGTAGATATTCTCTGCCGGAGCGCCTGTATAAGTCAGAACAAGGGTATTACCCTGCCATACTGCCTCTGCGCCGTTGCTGGTCCTCTTTGAGAGAAGCTCACCCTGATCTCTGAGGTGCTGGAAGTAAGCGGCAACATCAAAGAAAGAGTCATCATAGAACTGAGCATCCTCGTTTACCTTGAAGCCAAGCTCATTCGGGTCATGAAGACCTTCTGAATAATAGCTGTAATCAGCAGCTGCCCAACCGGCATGCCACTCAATATGCTTTGAGTCCGCAAAATTGCCAACCACGAAACGCTTGAAGAGGTCTTCATCAACAGGATAATAAGCTGTATTTACTGTAGTGACCAGACCTGTTCTGCCGTTGGTATCGCCGACATTTGTTCCGGAAAGCGGATTAGCTCTTACGATCTTTCCGTTTACGATAGCATGAGCGAAGTTCTCAATAGTATCGCCGCTGCTGAGCTTTGTTGTGTAGTCATCTGTGTTTTTCAGAGCAGTCATGGTGCCGTAGTCACCATTACCGACCTGATAGTTCCAGTCACCGGTAAACTCAAAGTCACCGCCAACAGCAACTCTTCCTTCAGCATCCGAATCCTTAACCGTAAGGTTTCCCTCAAGGAAGATAGCAAACTGTGAAGCAATTCCAAGGAAGAACATATCTTCCGCCTTCTTTATCGCCCCATTAGCTGAGCCGTCTGCTGAAGCCAGGATACTATTTTTACCTACGAGCAGATCTGATTCCGAGAGATACTGGGGACTGTAAGCAACACCGTCTATGATATTACCGTCAGCCTTAGCTACATTCTCGATCATGTTGCCGTCTGCGGCATCGGTCGTGAATATCCCTGGAGAAAGCCCTGAAGGAATAGCGTAGGTAACCGCCAGCATAGCGGATGTCAAGCCGCTGAGCAAGCGTTTGCCCATTTTCTTTTTCATAGTTTCCCATCCTTTCAAAAAATATATTTAAAAAATGATATGTCATTCTTTGAACCCTTGCTTGTTGTCTGTCCACATCGCAGCAAAAAACGGTCAGAACAGGCGTTATCATTTTTTATAAAGTAATTATATCATATTGTTTATTAAATTGCAATATTTAAGGCGACATTTAGAGTAAAAAGTTTTCCACATTTTTTTGTGCAACATTACGAAAAATTGATATTTTTGATAAAAATAACTCTTGAAAATTCATATATATAACATTTATATATACTTTAACTTTTTTATATGCAAAAAAGACCCACGGAAAACCGCAGGTCTTATTACAGATATATGATTTATATATTGATCAGAACAGATCAAATTCTCCGAAGATCTCTCCGTCGATCACATAGTAAACCTTGTTTACCTCAGGCTTAACATAAACATCAACCTTCTTTGCAGACTTAACGCCAGCCAGTTCCTTAGCCTTTACAA
>CAMNFW010000124.1 GCA_946537565.1 uncultured Ruminococcus sp.
CGCCGGTCTGAGCAGCCTTGAACTTCTTGCCGTTGGGGATACCGCCGCCGATCTCTTCGATAACTTCACGGAGAGTTGTTCCCATAGGAACCTCAACGAGACCGGTGTTTTTGATCTTGCCGCCGAGAGCGAATACCTTAGTACCCTTTGACTTTTCGGTACCCATTGAAGCGAACCATTCTGCGCCGTTGAGAATGATCTGCGGGATATTAGCATAGGTCTCAACATTGTTGAGGACAGTAGGTCTCTGGAAGAGTCCTTTTTCAGCAGGGAAAGGAGGACGGGGTCTGGGCTCGCCTCTGTTGCCTTCGATAGAAGTCATAAGAGCAGTTTCTTCACCGCATACGAAAGCGCCTGCGCCGAGACGGAGGTCGATATCGAAGCTGAAATCTGTACCGAAGATATTCTTTCCGAGCATACCAGCTTCACGAGCCTGCTTGATAGCGATATTCAGACGCTCAACAGCGATAGGATATTCAGCACGAACATAGATATAACCCTGACAGGCACCGATAGCATAACCTGCGATAGTCATAGCTTCAAGTACAACATGAGGATCGCCTTCGAGAACTGAACGGTCCATGAAAGCACCCGGGTCGCCCTCGTCAGCGTTGCAGCATACATACTTAATTTCAGCATCCGGAACGATAGTGCGGGCAAGTCTCCACTTAAGACCGGTGGGGAATCCGCCGCCGCCTCTTCCACGGAGACCGGAATCGAGGATAGTCTGGATAACATCCTCAGGCTTCATTTCGGTGAGGACCTTGCCGAGGGCACGGTAACCGTCACGGCCTATGTATTCATTTATATTCTCAGGATTGATAACACCGCAGTTTCTGAGAGCAACACGGTGCTGTTTCTTATAGAAAGCTGTATCGTCGAGGGACTTGATATCGTCGCCTTCAACGGTTTCTTCGTAGAGGAATTCCTTAACAGGGTTTCCGCCGATGAGGTGTTCATCAACGATCCTGGAGATCTCATCAACCTTTACACGGGAATAGAAAGAGCCTTCGGGATATACGATCATGATAGGACCACGCTCGCAGAGACCGAAGCAGCCTGTTTTAACGATCTGAACCTTATCAGTCAGACCTTTTTCAGCGAATTCCTGCTCAAGCTTTTCGATGATCTTAGGTGAACCGGAAGAGGTACAGCCTGTACCGCCGCAGACGAGAACGTGTCTCTCGTATTTTGAAGAAGCGTTGCCATGGGTTCTGAGAGCAACTTCGCCCTCGAATGCTTCTCTGACAACCTTGAGTTCTTCAAGAGTTTTCATATGTTTACCTCCTAAAAAATGGTGTAGTGGATTAAGCGGAATATTTTGCGAGAATCTTCTCTACATCGTCAACAGTGAGACGGCCGTAAACGTCTTCATTGACAGTAAGAACGGGAGCAAGACCGCAGGCGCCGATACAGCGGCAGGCTTCGAGGGAGAATTTTCCGTCGGGAGTACACTGACCGCCGGCAATGCCGAGCTTTTCCTGAAGCTTGTCATAGATGTCGCCTGAGCCTTTAACATAGCAGGCAGTACCGAGACAGACTGAGATAGTATATTCGCCCTTGGGGAAGAGAGAGAACTGGGCATAGAAAGTAACAACGCCATAGATCTTCTCCATAGGGATACCGGTCTGATCGGAAATAATTTTCTGCACCTCAATTGGGAGGTAGCCGTAGATTTCCTGAGCTTTCTGCAGGATCGGCATAAGAGCGCCCTGGGTATCCTTTTTCTCAGCGATAACCTTAAGAAGCTGAGCTTCCTGTTCGGGAGTGCCCTTAAAAGGTACTGTTGTAGCTGAATTCATTTAAATGAACCTCCTTTTATTAAATGTGAAAATAATAACAAAACTCATTAATATAATAAGATATATCATCTTCCACATATCTTGATTAATTATAACATATATCTGCGAAAATTTCTATCTCCAAATTAGCCTAATCTTAAATGGTAATCTTGTTAGTTTTGTACAATTACGACTGTTGATAATTGGTTAGAGATATCTAACGTTTACAATTGTCAAGGTTTTTGTTACGGCAAAAACTGACATTTTGCTTTTTATCACGGGAAATATTAATAATTTGTAAATAAGTCTTGACAATTACTGTTTTTTGTGATATACTTTTTTTACTATATTTTAATTATGAGGCGACAAAAATGATTGATCTTGAATTTTCACAGAATCTTACTAAGCTGAAAAAATGCAGAAAAACTTTTGGCATCGTGTTTTACACCTATCTTTTAGCTGGTATAATACTGATCTTAGTAACGATAGTAAGCACCGTTTCTACGTCCTGGGACAGTTTCTTTTTAGATGTTCTGGAGACTGTGCCGATCTCGAGAGTAATTTTTTTCCTTGTGGCAGATGCACTGATCGTAGCACCACTGGCATTTTATTTTGCATACAAAGGCAGTTTAAAGAATCATGATCTTTCCGTTGTATGGGATATAGCGTTGATGGTGGTGAACGGAACTCTGCTTACGGTGCTGAAGGTGCAGGGAGGTTTCGGAACTTATAAATTGGGATACTATTTATTTATGTTCTATTCGGTGATATGTGTTGTTGTTTCGGTGATGAATCTTAAGGCGAATATCACATATCACTGGCTGGAAGAACAGGAGGGATTTCCGCATTTTAACGAGCGGTTTCAGGAACAGGAGATCGGCAGGTTTGAGTGGGAGCATAAGAATCCGTATGAACGTCAGGCTGACCGCCGGAAGAAAACCGAGTCAGATGCTATGAATGATATTGATCTGTCTGATCAGCAGCTGGAGGAAAGTGTTATTGAGCATAAGCCGAGCGACATGGATTCTTTATAATTTATAATATAAACAGAGCGGCATCTGATCATGATGCCGCTTAGTTTTTGCCGTAATTCAGCTTGATTTCAACAGTAAAAATAAATACAAATTTTCTGAAAGTTCACATTTTAAAATGCTTAAAAAACATTGACAATAATCGAAAATTCTTGTATATTTATTTTAGAACCTGCACCGTTTTAAGCTTGCTGTCCTGCACTGCGGTGAGTTTTAAAGATGATACGGGCGATCGTTTTGTTTTTTTTATGGCACGTTTAATGTGCCGGAAATGGGAGGGAACATGAATAATTTAATTAAAAGACTGACCGCTGCGCTGTTTGCTGCGGTATTGTCGGGAAGCTGTCTTTTCAGCTTGATACCCGTCAGTGCTGAGGAGGAAGCTTCAACGGTCTGCAAGATCAATTTCAACTGCTGGAGCGACGACATTTCATTCACTAAAAAGACAGACCCCACAGCTTTTGAAAGCTTTACCACAGACAAAAACTTCTTCTCTGTACCGGAAGGCACTCTGGTCAGAGAAGGCTATAATTTCCAGGGTTGGACATATGACGGCATTTACGGCTATATAGGCAATGAGTCCTTCGGTATTCCTGAGGGTGTTACTGAACTGACAATGGAACCGGTCTGGACTACTTCCGGAGATAAGGATTTACACTCTCTTGTCTATGCTCTTGATGAGGACGTTGAGAGACCCGAAAATCTGAAAGATACAGTGGCTGTGAAGAATTCTTTCGTATCAATTTATCAGTACGCCATATTGACCGACGAAAAGACTACAAGACTCTGGACAGACGGCACCAATATTTTTAATGGTATATCAGATCATTTCATTATGCCTGACCATGATGTTACTCTCTATCCTGTATGGGTAAAGATAATTAATTTTATCTACAAAGCCGGTGATGTTGACCGTCTTAACGGGGCTACAGAGTTTATTACACCGCGTAATGAAGGTTCATCATCTGACCTTGCTGCTGCGGACAGATTCTCCAGAACCGGCTTCAATCTTGCAGGCTGGCATTGTGAGTATGACGGCAAGGATTATGTACCGCTGGAAATGTTTTATAATATTCCGGGCGAAGATGTTGTATTTACCGCTATATGGGAGCCGAAAAACTATACGGTTGTATTCAGGCAGAGTACCAAGAATTCCGAGAATATCAAGGTTCCCGGTCTCACTGATTCAACTATAATCTGTCCGGAAGCAACAATATCAAAACCAGGTTATCACCTTGCCGGCTGGCAGGACGATAAGGGCGATATCTATGCTCCCGGTGATGAGTATCTTATCTACGGAAATCTTCCTGGACTTGGAATAAGTCTCTCAGCCGTCTGGGAAGAAGGAGAGCCTTCATCTGACACCACTACAGCAACAACAACTACTACCACTACTACTGTTGTTACCGGTGAAGGTGAGATACACCATGGTGATGCAAACCTTGACGGAAAGGTAACAGTTGCAGATGCAGTTGCTATTCTTCAGCACGTTGCGCTTCCTGATAAATATGCACTTACCGGAGCTGCCCTTGAAAACGCTGATGTTTTTGATAACGGCGACGGTGTTACAGCAAAGGATGCTCTGATAATCCAGCAGGTTGATGCAGGTATTTATAAAGCAGATGAGCTTCCTGTAAGCTATCTCCAGAAATAATCATTCCGCAGCAGGAAATTGATCTTACAGCACTGGATCAGCCTGTCAGCGTTATTGAGAATAGTATAACTTTATGGCTGCTGTCATTTATATAGTGACGGCAGCTTTTTTTCGGCAATAAATCAATTCCGTAAAATAATTCATAATATAGCCGTTGATTTTTGCTTGAGGGAGTGATATAATAAAAATGTATATATTTATGCAAAAATGACAGGTATTCATATCTTAGAAAAGGTGATAAAATGGCTAAGCGTGAGGTAAGCAGGCCAGGTATCAGGAATATTACCTGGTTCACATTAGCAATGATAGTAGGTTATGCGCTGATCGTAATAATAGCGATAACAGTTGTATCCTTTCTTGCAATACGAAAAACAGATACTGTTCTGAAAAATAAAGTAATATCAATGGCTTCCTCGCTGAATGTGCAGATGAAGCTGAATATGAACAGCTATATTTCCCGTATGGAAACCATCGGCACTCTTGCATTTGGTGTCGAGGAGGCTTACACCTTCGATGCCACTGACCCGGACAATGACGAGTTTGAGGCTATAAATGCAGAAAAAGTCATATCTGACAAGCTGTATAGCCTTTGCATTATGGAGAATTTTGTGGACTATGCAATTGTCTACAGCAACAACCGCACCGTTGGAAAGCTTTCAAACGGAACTGCTTCCCTGTTTGGAAATACTATTTATGATCAGCTTCATTCAATGATAACACGTCAGCGCACAAATGACGGCTGGGCTGCCGGATATAACGATGATTTCAGACGTATATACTATGTAAAGCGGATCCATGACAATGCGCTGCTGGTCATTTCCTTTTACTCAGTTGAACTGGAGGCGGTTTTTGATAATCCTGAAAATCTCAGAGGCATGGAAGTCCGCCTGACTAATGAAGATCAGATGATAATCTATTCCTCGGAGGCAGATGAGGTGGGAAAACCTCTGCCGGAGGAAATTTCCAGGAGAATAAAGAACGAATCCTCTGCAACTGTAATGGACAATGAATATCTTGTTTCAGTCAATTCCTGCGGTGATAACTGGTATGTAATCTGTTCCGTTCCCACGGATATAATACTCAACGAAAAAAATGAGATGAAGTATTATATAGCAGCTGTTGCATTTATTGCGGCATTATTGGCAGTTCTTTTAGGAACTGAGCTTTCGATAAGGATAACAAAGCCCGTTAAGAAGATAGTTTTCAGCCTCGACACTAAAGCAAGCATTGATCAGCTTACGGGTATACTTAATAAAAAATCTTTTGAGGAGTCAGCTGCAAGCTTTATTTCTTCCTCGCTTATGCTTGAAAAACACGCTGTGATAATTCTTGATCTGGATAATTTCAAGGGAGTAAACGATACTCTCGGTCATGCTTACGGAGATATTGTGCTGACAAAGACCGGAAGTATACTTCGTGCAGCCTTTTCGACTGAAGATGTTCTTGGAAGAGTTGGCGGAGATGAGTTCTGCGTGCTGGTGAACAACTGTCCGGAGAATATCAGCTTTGAGAAGCATATCGAAGACCGCTGCGAGGCTCTTAGTCGGGAATTCAGGAATAATTATACCGGTGATAATGGCGATTACAAGATATCAGCAAGCATAGGAGTTGCGGTTTTCCCTGATCACGGCAGCAGCTTTGAAGAGCTTTATTCTGCTGCTGACAAGGCGCTCTACAGGTCAAAACAGCTTGGCAAGGATACATATACTATCTATGATAAATCAATGAAGGAGGAAGACAAATGAAATATTTCAAGCGTGTTCTTCCTTTGATGCTTTCTGTTTTTGTACTGACTTCATGCGCCGGCGACAAGGTAATAAAATCCCGGAAGGAGCAGACAGAGATCGTTTTTTCCTGGTGGGGAAATGACGCAAGAAATGAGTATACCGTTGCAGCGGTGGAGGAATTTGAAAAGCTTTATCCTGATATCAAAGTAAAGTGCAGCTA
>CAMNFW010000125.1 GCA_946537565.1 uncultured Ruminococcus sp.
CTCACTCTTTTCGTGATTAGTTACATTTCGATCGCATACAGCACAAATGAGGCTCGGTCACTTTATGGTGCAACTATTTCTGTAATTCGATTTGGGTCAATTTACTATTTCAGCGACGATAATTCAGTGGCAGGTTACTTTTCATGAACAGCGGTTTGGGTTCAAGCTGCTTTCAACGCAAGGCAATTCGGATCCATGTTACTTTTACCTCAAGGCGATGCCCCACCCCCAACCCCCTCCCCAAAGGGGATGGGGCTATTTACGGGGGCTTCGCCCCACTTTTTTCTCACGTTTTTTAGCTCACGCTGCCGCTCGTAAACTCGCTCACTCCCAACGTTATTATTTACACACGATCGCATACGGCACTAAATCTGCTCCGGCACTTTTAGTGTCTCTTTTTGCGTCAAAATTCATTGACAGAATCGTCTTTTAGGTGTATAATTATTACAATAAACGGTGTTTTCTGCACCGTACAAAGAGTGCAGAAATTGTCGGGACAAATTATATCCTGATATGATACAATAATCTTGCGGGAAAGAGGTGACCGCAATGAAAGACTGGATAGAAGGCTTTCAGGATTCAATTGATTACATTGAACATAATCTGCTGAATGAGCTGGATATCGAAAAAATAGCAGAGAAGGCTGCATTTTCTCCTTTCTATTATCAGCGGATCTTTGGTGCAATGTGTGGTATGACTGTAGGAGAATACATTCGTGCCAGAAAAATGACTCTGGCAGCACAGGAATTGTCCTGCTCCGAAAATAAAGTCATAGACATTGCATTGAAATACGGATATGATTCTCCTGACAGCTTTGCAAAAGCTTTCCGCCGCTTTCACGGCATAAACCCCGTACAGGCAAGAGAAGCCGGGGCAAGCCTGCGGTCATTTGCTCCACTGCGTATCAAGATCACTTTGGAGGGTGGAAATATGTTAGATTACAAAATTGTAGAAAAAGCACCGTTTACTGTCACAGGTATCAAAAAGAGATTCGATGCCGAAACAAGCTACAAGCAGGTTCCGGAATTCTGGGGCGAGTGGAGCTCAGACATGAAAGGCTTAAAAGGAATGTTTGGCATATGTACAGACATGGACGGAAGATTCTTTGACTACTGGATAGCTGATCTTTATCTGCCGTGGGAGGATATTCCGGCAGGCTGCGAAACATTTCAGATTCCCGGCGGATTTTGGGCAATATTCAAATGCGTGGGAGTTTTGCCGGAGAGTATGCAGAAGGTCAATACACAGATATGGTCAGAATGGCTGCCTGCATTACAGGGATATACATTAGCAGGCAATTATTCAATAGAGTTTTATCTGCCGCCGGCGGAAACTCCGTCTGAAACTGTCAGCTATATCTGCATTCCCCTGAAAAAGACAGTTACATAACATAAAAAAGACCAATGAGGTGATAGTATGGGATTCAGTCTTCTACAACCTGCCGGAACAACACCAGAATACCGAAGGCTGCCGGATAATGTGATGCACGATCTTGGTCTGGAAGCATTTTGTCAGGCATTGTCAGACGATGCAAAAGAACGCCGTTTTATTACTAATATACTTTCACAGATAACTGATGATGCGGATGCTGCTGCATACCGCAGACAGATCTTCGTGGATATACTTCAGCTGCCGGAGCTAAGAGATAACATCATGCAGCTTCTGGATAAAATACAATTCATGAAAGATTTTTCTGCAATGCACAAAACCTCTGATGAAGAGCTTGGATTATGGCATCTCCTTCACCGTCTTGACGAGCTTGACGATTACATCAGAACCATAGAAACACTGCGGAGCTGTCTTTCCGATGAAAATATCCGGTCAGAGGGACTGATCTCACTGAGAGCATATATTTCCGAGCTTTACGAAGATGCTTGTTTCGCTGAAATGAAAAAGGATATTGCAGCGCTGAAGATCAAAGCCTCTGATATACAGAGCATCACTCTCGGCATCAATGTCAACGAGCGGTTTGAAGCAGTCAGCTTCGGACTTGTCTCTGTCAACAAAAAGCCATTCAAAAAATCGGGTATCGTCAGCAATTTTGCAGATGCCATCTCAGCTAAGGACAAGCTGAATGACAGTTCAGACTGGGACGGAGATATGCACTATCATCTTATTTCCAATGAGAAAAAACACGGTCTCATCGAATATATGAAAAACGAAGCCGGTCTTCTTGCAGTTCAGTCATCATTTGCGGTCGATGCCAGAACCCGTTCAACCATAGTAAATGCAATGGCTGACGGTGCAGCAGCAAGCTCAACATTTTATCTGGATACCGTAGTGAATAAGATACTCAGTTCTCTTGTCAGGAAGCTCAGGGACACTCTCACCAAGTATGCAAATACAGCGATAGTAAACGTTTCCGGATTAGTGCCAGAGTTTATATATTACATAAGATGTGCGGAATATATAAGCGGAATGATGAAAAAAGGCTGTAAATTCTGTCAGCCTGAGCCGGAATCTGAGGGTGAAGCTTCAATGACAGCAAAGGGTTTTTATAACCTGAATCTGGCAATGAATCTGGAGAATGTCAGTGATATCGTAACCAACGACCTTGTATTCGACAAGAAGCACACTGTCTATATCCTCACCGGTGCGAACCGTGGCGGAAAAACCACGATAACTCAGGCAGTTGGACAGCTTTTTGTGCTGGCACAGGGAGGACTGTTTGTTCCGGCAGAGAGTTTCCGATACATTCCCTGTGACTGCATCTACACTCATTTTCCTGCTGATGAAGACAAAACCATGGATCTCGGAAGACTTGGAGAGGAATGTGTCCGATTCAGAGAGATATACTCTCAGGCTTCAAGCCGAAGCCTGCTGCTGTTGAACGAGACCTTCTCCACCACCTCATTTGAAGAAGGATATTACATTGCAGGAGATTCTGTGAAAGCTCTCCTGACAAAAGCTGTCCGGACGATATATAATACCCATATGCACAAGCTGGGAGCGGACGCTGAAAGGTTTACTCATGAGAGCAGCGGTGCCGGAGCTGCATCGCTTGTCATGCAGACTGAGGCTGGAAAGCGTTCATTCAAGGCGCTGCTTGCTCAGCCGGAAGGCTCGTCCTATGCAAGGGATATTGCCGAAAAATACGGCGTGACTTATGATATGCTCATCAGCGGCACTTAAATTCATCTGCTGTCCTGCTCTTCCCCGCCAATGATAAAACAGTTGATATGACGTATATGATTAAGCACTTAAACTGAACGTTATGATATTTTATGTTGTTCACCTATGAATAAATTTTCCGGCATGAAACGTCTGCAAAAACACTTGACAAACCGGATGCTATGTGATATAATAACTATATATAGTAAAACTGCGATGAGGAAGGCAATTCCGTAATGACCTTTCAGAGAACAGCCGGCTGGTGCAAGGCTGTACGGTTATGGAAACGCACACCGCCTCTGAGTGCGTCCAATACACGCCGGCTGCTCCCGTTAACGAGCCAATGAGATACAGTTTTAAACTGTGTGAATCAGGGTGGAACCACGATGATCATCGTCCCTTTTTGTCTTTCCGGACATAAGGGGGCGATTTTGTTTTTTTACGGGTCATACAACTGCGAAAGGAGTGAGACTGTGGATAAAATAAAATACAACGAAAAGGAAGAAGCCTACGAAATATCCTATAAACTCTGGGATAAGGACGTTACTGTCAGGTTTTATACCGACGATCAGCAGGAAATTTTCAGCCACTTTACTGATATCGCCCAGAAGCTGGATAAGGTCAATTCAAGTAAACAGAAGATCGCTGATATTCTTGCCCGGCATAAATATTTTGGCGGAAACGCTGACGGTGACAGTATCAAGGAGCATATCTCCGTTCAGAGTGCATATTTCGACCTGGACGATGACGGCGCAGTGCTTTGTCTGACGATCGGGTGCAGCGATATGTATTTTGTAGATGATTTTTCTGTTGAGATAGATACAGACAACGGCATTGAAGTTACCGGTGTCATTAACGTATCCTGAATCAGCTCAAAAACAGCACAGGATTTTTTGTGCATTACAGTATGCTGAAATCTACTGTTCTGCACTGCAATAAATATAATTTAAAGGAGTAGTTCAATATGATAAAACTGACACTTAAAGACGGCAGCATAAGAGAGATCGAAGCTGCTCAGTCTGCTGCGGAGATAATCAAAGGCATCGGCATGGGACTTTACAAGGCTGCCTGCTGTGTAAAGCTCAACGGTGAGGTTAAAGACCTTCGTACTATCGTTGACAGTGACTGTGAATTTGAGGTCTGTACCTTTGATTCGCTGGACGGCAAAAAAACCTTCTGGCATACAGCATCTCATGTCCTTGCACAGGCTGTAAAGAGACTTTATCCCAATGCAAAGCTTGCAATAGGTCCGGCAATAGACAATGGCTTTTACTATGACTTTGATATTCCTCAGCCATTCACTCAGGCAGAGCTTGATAAGATAGAAGCTGAGATGAAGAAGATCATCAAGGAAGACCTGGAGCTTGAACAGTTTGAGCTTTCACCGGAAGAGGCTGTTGCAAAGCTTAAGGAAATGGACGAGCCATACAAAGTTGAACTGTGTGAAGAACACGTTGGCAAGGGTGAGCCTATCTCCTTCTACAAGCAGGGAGAATTCACTGATCTCTGTGCTGGCCCTCATCTCATGAAGACAGGCACTATCAAGGCTTTCAAGCTTCTTTCATGCACAGGTGCATACTGGAGAGGCAGCGAGAAGAACAAGATGCTTTCCCGTATATATGCTGTAGCATATCCAAAGGCATCAGAGCTTGAAGCTGACCTGAAAGCTCGTGAGGAAGCTAAGATGCGTGACCATAACAAGCTTGGACGTGAGCTGGAGATCTTCACAACTGTAGATTATATCGGTCAGGGTCTGCCGATCATTCTTCCGAAGGGAGCTAAGATCATCCAGACCTTACAGAGATTTGTTGAGGACGAAGAGGAGAAACGAGGCTATCTTCTCACTAAAACTCCTTATATGTCAAAGAACGACCTTTATAAAATATCCGGACACTGGGATCATTACCGTGACAGTATGTTTATTCTGGGTGATCCTGATGATGAATCAAAGGAATGCCTTGCCCTCAGACCGATGACTTGTCCGTTCCAGTATCAGGTGTTCCTGAACAGACAGCGTTCATACCGTGATCTGCCGATGCGTCTTGGTGAGACCTCAACTCTTTTCCGCAAGGAAGATTCCGGTGAGATGCATGGACTTATCCGTCTGCGTCAGTTCACAATTTCCGAGGGACATCTTATTATTCGTCCTGACCAGCTGGAGGAAGAGTTCAGAGGCTGTCTTGAGCTTGCAAAGTTCATGCTGGATACAGTAGGACTTTCGGAAGACGTATCCTATCGTTTTTCTCAGTGGGATCCTGCAAACCCCAACAACAAGTATGAAGGCACAGCTGAGCAGTGGGAGAAAGCTCAGTCTGCAATGGGAACAATACTTGACAATCTTGGACTTAATTATACTATTGGCATTGACGAGGCAGCGTTCTACGGTCCGAAGCTTGACATTCAGATAAAGAATGTATTTGGCAAGGAAGACACTCTTATCACAATTCAGATAGATATGCTTATAGCTCAGCGTTTTGGCATGGAATATATAGATGTAGACGGAGTTAAGAGAAATCCTTATATTATCCACAGAACATCTATTGGCTGTTATGAGAGAACACTTGCGCTGCTTATTGAGAAATATGCAGGAGCATTTCCGCTGTGGCTTGCACCTGAGCAGGTACGAATCATACCGGTTGCAGACCGTCATCTTGACTATTGTGCTGAGCTGGTTTCAAAGCTTAAAGCGGCTAATATACGCTGTTCTGTTGATGACAGAGCTGAGAAGGTCGGCAAGAAGGTTCGTGATGCAAGGCTTGAGAAGCTGCCTGTCTGGGTAACTATCGGCGACAAGGAAGTTGAAGGCAGCACAGTTTCAGTAACATCAAGACGTGAAGGTGATTTAGGTTCAATGACACAATCTGATCTTCTTTCAAAGCTCATCGAAGACATCGCTAACAAAGTCAAATAATCTTTTTTTAGCTCACGTTGACGCTTGCTTACGCTCGCTCACTCTCAACGTAATTTGTTACATACCGATCGCATACAGCACAGTGCTTTATCCGGTACTTTATGGTGATACTATTTCTGTAATTCGATTTTGTGTCAGCCTACTTTTTCACGATCGGCGATTCTGTGTCAATTTACTATTTCAGCAACGGCGATTCTGTGTCAGGTTACTGTCACCGCCGGGAGCGCAGCCCCCGAAATAAATCCAATATCATTATCAAGACCCGGAAACAACACCGGGTCTTATTTATTATCCAGAGCCGAAAAGCCAAAGGTTCACCTTTGGCAAATGAAGTAAGCCATTTTACTTCCAAGCC
>CAMNFW010000126.1 GCA_946537565.1 uncultured Ruminococcus sp.
TGAACGGCGATAATTTTCCTGTAGCCTTTGTCATAGAGAGCGGAGACAGGAGTATTTTGCCCATGAGAGGAATAGCCGCCGTCGAAGAAAGTGCCGTCCACGCCCTTTATTTCAACACCGTCAGTGCCGCAGAAAAAACCTGGCAGAGCTGCGGAAGCGAGTATGATCTGTTTTTTCTGTTCAGCGTTATACTTAGGGTAATCACCGTTAAGGTGAAAGCATTCAGCGCTGCGGACGGGGATCCCAAGAGGCGAGCGTTTAGATTTCAGGCAGACAACGAAGATGTCACGATTAAGCTTGTTCAGGTCTGTGTAGGTGTCGATAAGAGAAGCAAGCCGGTTCTGTGAGAAAGGAAGACCGCCGTACAGCAGCTCATATAAGGCAGGAGAAAGTGCTTTCAGAGCGGCATTTGGCTGGTTCAGGTCAATGGTATCCAGCTGAGTTGAATCTGAGGAAGGACTTGTAAAGATATCAAGAATTTTAGTAAAGCGGTTTCCGTCCAGGTGCATGAGGTCGGTTATTTTAAGTTTTAGCCAAACGTCCTCAGCCTTGCTGCCGAGGTTTTCAAGGAGAACAGCATTCAGCGCACCTACAGAAGTTCCGGCAATAGCAGTTATACGCTCAGTAATACCAAACTGTTCAAGAGCCTTGTAAGCGCCGGTTTCGTAAGCACCCTTAGCACCGCCGCCGCTCAGAACAAGACCTATACTATTGTTAGAAACCACTTATTCAGCAGAGCCTTCGGTGGAATCAGCAGCTGCATCCTTAGCAGGAGCGGCGGTTGTTTCCTCAGCAGGAGCATCAGCTGCTTCTTCATTTTCAGCAGCAGCGGACTCAGCATCGCCGTCAGCAAGGGGATTATACTGGAGTGGGATAGAGCTGCCGTTTTCGTCATAGAAAACGATATTGTCGATATAGAAGTTACCCTCATTAGCCATACCCCAGCGCATTACAAGGAAAGAGGCATTAGTCTGAGTATCAGACCAGATCTGACCGCCGGCAGCCAGCAGGAACTTGAAGGTGACATGAGTAGGACCGGACATCTCGAAATTATACTCACCGCCGCTGAATTCATCGAACTGATACCATTTATCGTCAGCCAGGTTAGTACCTCCGCCGCCGCCGATCCAGCCGGGAGCTTTAACATTATCGGCATCGTCAGTAGAGAGGTTAGCAGCGGTAGCATCAGCATAAACGTCCATTTCGATAGAGCGGACGAGGGGGAGATTTTCAGTGCCGATAAGGGCAGCGGCATTGATCTCGACCTTCTGAACGAGACCGTCAGCACAGGAAGTACCGCTGTCGGTGAACTTAAGCATTTTATTGCCCATTACCTCTTCAACAGAAACTTCACCTACAGCAGCATCAGTTTCGCCGACTTTAGCGGAAGCGAAGTAGCAGTCGCCGTCATCGAAGGTAACGGTATTAGGGTCAGAAGCCTCAGCTGGCTTAGGAGGTTCAGGCTCAGTAGTTTCCTCCTCAGTAGCTTCAACTGTAGTATCCTCAGCTTCGGTGGCAGTCTCAGTAGTAGTTTCAGGTTCAGAGGAAGAGGATTTATCACCGCAGCCGGTCATTACAGCAGCGACAGCCAGAGCAAGAGCACTGGCGATAAATTTTTTATAGCTCATAGTTTTACTCCTTTTAGTTATTACAAAAAAGCCCCCTGAAAAGACAGAGGGCATATTTTTGTGTTAAGTACTATGTAGTCCTCGGACTTAGTTCTTCTTTCTTGAAACGAATGCAGCAGCGCCAGCAGCAGCGATAACTGTGAATACAACGCCTACACCAGCATCACCAGTGCTTGCGGAAGCCTCAGAACCAACAGCAGGCTTAGCTGTAGTAGCAGCAGGCTTAGCTGTAGTAGCGGCAGCCTTAGTAGTAGCAGCAGCCTTATCATCAGCCTTAGTTGTAGTAGCAGCAGCGGCAGTAGTAGTAGCTGTAGAATTGTTATCAGCAGCAGTAGTTGTAGGAGCCTCAGTAGAATCACCGGCACCGTCATCAGTCTTGATAGAATTGATTGTGAAATTTATGCCGTGATATGTCTCATCAGTACCCTCAAAGCCATACATATTGATGTTAGACTGAAGAATGAGGCAGTCGATAGTATCAGAACCCTCATTGAGGTTCCATGTAACGCTGTAGTCGCCGTCACCGGTAATTGCAACGTGATCGCAGGGGCAGGTGTCATCAGCCTTGTTCCAAGAACCGTTAGTTCCAACAGAACCAGCGAGATATACGAAGAAAGCATCTGTAGCATTGCCTGCTTCGTCATAGTTTGTGCTCTTGTCGCCGATACCGCTTACAGTAAAGTCAACAGTTATGTACTTGTTAACAGGGTTAGCGCTGTCAATATCAGTAACATTGTTGCCCCATGTGTTGTAGATGTTCTTTCTTACAGAAATACCGTCATTATCCTTACCCATAGAAGCAATACCGCCGTCGGTGTAAGCGATAGTCTTTTCAGCAGCATTTGCAGAGAGGCTCATAACAGCCATTGAAGAAACGGAAACTACAGTAGCAGCCATAGCTGCAAGAATCTTGTTCATCTTCATAATAAAAACTCCTTACTTAAAATGTGCGTATACACGATAAATCGGAGAGAGACGCACAATATTTTATAAAATTATTGTAACATAAAAGTAAACCAAAGTAAATTGGCAGTTTGCACAATCCTGTTGGAAAAATTTATGGAAAATCACACGTTTGCGTCAGTTTTTCTGTATGTACTGCTTATTATCTCCACAACATCACGCATCATATCGAAGGGACGAATTCTGGGAAGGATCTTCACAGATACATAGGATTTACCGGAGCCGTTGAAGGTGATCTTGCCTTTATATTTAATAGAAAGAGCAGTTATCTGTTCGATGTTAAGGTACTGGGTATAGAAATACATAGAGCCGTTTTTCTGGGAAATTTCGGTGATACCGCAGTGAGCAGCCTTGTTTCGGAGAAGAGATACCTCGATAAGACCGAGGACAGCATCAGGCGGGTCGCCGTAGCGGTCGATAAGCTCATCGGTGAGATCGAATTTATCCTGATCTTCGGTAACGCCCATGATTTTTTTATAGATATCGAGCCGCTGGGTAAGGCTGCTGATATATTCCTCCGGGATATGGGCATTGATCTGTATATCAACGACACATTCTGGTACTTTTTCAGGTTTTTCGCCTTTTTCCTCAGCAATAGCCTCACTGAGCAGCTGTAGGTACATATCATATCCCACAGCCTCCATATGACCGTGCTGACTTCCGCCGAGAATACTTCCTGCGCCTCTTATTTCGAGGTCACGCAGAGCGATGCGGAAGCCGCTGCCGAACTGGGTGAACTCACGCATAGCTTCAAGTCTTTTTGAGGCGATCTCAGTGAGGACCTTGTCACGTTTATAGGTAAAATAAGCATAGCCACGGCGGCTGGAGCGTCCGACACGTCCACGGAGCTGATAAAGCTGAGAAAGTCCGAAACGGTCAGAATCCTCGATAATAAGGGTATTGACATTTGGAACATCTACACCTGTTTCTATAATAGTAGTGCAGATAAGAATATCAATTTCATGGTTGACCAGCTGTTCCCAGATATCTGACATTTCCTCTTCACTCATCTGACCGTGAGCGAAGGCTATCCTTGCGTCCGGGAGAAGCTCCTGCAAACGAGCTGCACAGGCTTGTATTGTATCTATCCGGTTATGGATATAGTAGACCTGACCGCCCCGGCGCAGTTCCCGGACAATAGCCTGCACTATGGTACCGATGTTATACTCAATGACATAGGTCTGAACGGGCCGTCTGTCCTGAGGAGGTTCTTCGAGAACAGACATATCACGGATTCCGCTCATAGCCATATTGAGTGTTCTTGGGATAGGTGTAGCGGAGAGCATGAGGATATCGACACCGGTGAAATTCTCCTTGAATTTTTCCTTATGGGCGACACCGAAGCGCTGTTCCTCATCGATTATAGCGAGGCCGAGATCCTTGAAGACGACGCTTTTCTGGATAATTTTGTGGGTACCGATAAGCAGGTCGATGCGGCCCTGTTTCAGTTTTTTGATAATTTCAGCCTGTTGTTTCGGACTGCGGAAACGGGACAGCAGCTCAACGTTTACCGGAAACTGCTCAAAACGGCGCAGAGCGGTCTGATAATGCTGATAAGCGAGAACAGTAGTAGGAGCAAGGATAGCGCACTGTTTTCCGGCAAGAATACATTTCATAGCAGCACGGAGGGCGACCTCAGTTTTTCCGAAGCCGACATCACCGCACAGCAGTCTTTCCATAGGGCGGCTGCGTTCCATATCAGCCTTGATCTCTTCAATAGCCTGAAGCTGATCATCGGTTTCGATATAAGGGAAACGCTCCTCGAAGTCATGCTGTATCTCATCGTCGGGATAAAAAGCGAAGCCTTTGCTTTTTTCACGTTTTGCATAGAGAGCGATAAGCTCGTGAGCCATATCTTTAACAGCCCGTTTTACGTTATTTCTTGTGCGCTGCCAGTCATTGGAGGAGAGTTTATTGAGCTTGACACCGGAATCATCTCTTGGACCGATGTATTTAGAAACCATATCCAGCTGAGTTACGGGGATATAAAGCTTATCTGTACCGGCATACTGAATGGTGATATAATCCTTTGTAACGTCATCCAGTTCGAGCTTGCGGATACCGATAAATCTGCCGATACCGTGGCTGCTGTGAACGACGAGATCGCCCTCATGAAGGTCAGCGAGACTGCGTATTTCCTCGGCTTTATTTTTGCGGCGGTGTTTTTTTCTGCGGACAGAATCCATAGACTGACCCTGAGTGATAAGAACGGTATTTATTTCCGGGTATTCAAAGCCGCCTGAGAAGCTGCCTGTCATAAGAGAAACTCTGCCGGGAACAGGAGAAGTATTATCCGAAGCGATATCGCAGGGCAGACCGTTGTCTTCCAGGTCTTGTTTAATAATAGGAAGGGTTTTTTCACTTCCGGCGCAAAGCAGCATACGATAGCCTCTGCGTTTATACTCAGAGAGATCTTCTACCAGCTGTTTCATTTCGCCGCTCCAGCCGGCATTCTGCAAAGCATCGAAGCTAACGAGCTGACGGAAGTCGATACGTTCACCGCCCTGCAAGAAGTTACTCATATACAGGCAGTTATGTTTTGAGGCGGCAGACTGTATTTCGGCAAGCTCCAGCATATGACCGTCCAGACCCTTGCAGAGCTGACCGTCTTCGAGGAGAATTTTAACGTCCTCGCTGTAACGTGACCAGATACCGCCGGCAGCTTCCATAACGCTGGAATAATCGCTGAACAGGACGGTGCCGTTAATGTAATCGAAAACAGTGGCAGGCTCGCCGTAGACAAGGGGGTAATATTTCTGGCTGTGGGCGATTATTTCGCCGGCACGGAGTCTGCGGACATCAGCGCCGAGGTGTTCACGGATAAGGGGGGCACGTTTGCCACGGACATTTTTCAGCATAGTCTCGATCTTGTCAGCCAGCTCAGCGCAGTCAAAAAGGATCTCGCTGGCAGGGGAGACAGTAACGCTTTCGAGCTGTTCAAAGGAACGGCGCTGAGAATCTGTATCAAATTCAGAGATAGTGTCGATCTCCTCGCCCCACAGCTCGATACGAACGGGTTTAGAGCGCTGGACGGGGAAAATATCGAGGATAGAGCCTCTGACAGAAAACTGTGAAGCGCCTTCGACCTTTTCACAGCGCTGATAACCGCTTATTGAAAGCACACGGCTTATTTCTTTAAGATCAATTTCCTGTCCTTTTTTAAGTTCAAGGCTTGCAGCGATGAGTACGCCCACAGGTATAACAGGCTGCATTACAGCTTCGATACTTGCACAAATTACCTGACACTGATCAGCAGCAGCTCTTGCCAGAGCGGAGATACGCATATATTCATACTCACGGTTAGCGCTGTCCACAGGAGTGAAGACCAGTTCTTTTGAAGGAAAAAGCACCGCAGTATCATCACCGGACATCATGTTGATATCATCGCACAGCTTTTTAGCCTCAGCCTCCGAGCCGGTTATCACCAGGTCAATACCGCTGCCGGAGAGGGCATAGATAAGCTGAGCCCTGTGTATATGGGAAAGACCCGTCACGGAGACGGGCGAGATGTTTTTTTTAAGAGCCTGACAGATAGTTTTATATCCGGAAAGCTCCATGAAAATATCCTTGAAAAGCTTCATGATCTACCTCTTCTCAGGAATTATATTTATTCATAGCCTCATCGGTTTTTCCCTGAACCATAAGCTTGATACACTCACAGGCATTTTCAGCAGCCTCTTTAAGTTTTGGCTGATCCTCCTTGCCGAACTTACCCAGCACCCATTTAGCCAGGTCATAATCGGGGTGAGGTTTTTTTCCAACACCGATTTTTATTCTTGG
>CAMNFW010000127.1 GCA_946537565.1 uncultured Ruminococcus sp.
GTTAAATACTACTACGGAACCGGCAGAAGAAAGCACTCCGTTGCAAGAGTTAGAATCTATCCCGGTTCAGGCAACGTTACTATCAACGGCAGAGGTATAGATGATTATTTCGGTCTCGAAACCCTTAAGCTGATCGTTCGTCAGCCCCTCGCTCTTACTGATAACCTCGACAAGTTCGATATCGTTTGCACTGTTGCAGGCGGCGGCGTTACAGGTCAGGCTGGCGCTATCAGACACGGCGTTTCCCGTGCGCTTCTCGAATTTGACCCTGAGCTTCGTCCTTCACTTAAGAAGGCTGGCTTCCTCACTCGTGATCCGAGAATGAAGGAAAGAAAGAAGTACGGTCTCAAGGCTGCCCGTCGTGCGCCTCAGTTCAGCAAGAGATAATCAGATTTATCTTCAAACGCCTGTGTTACGGTATTTTCGAGAATTTTTTACGAAGTTGTTCAACTAAATACTTTGAAAGTAAACCTCTTTGTCGGGAAACCGGCAGAGAGGTTTTTTTGTGTCAGCCGACAGCAAGCAACATTCAGGTCTGTATCCTGCAAAAGCCGAAATATCGCCGTTTAAAGGACAACCACCACAAAATCCACAAAATCCAGAGTGATTCAGATATAAGGATTCACATAGATCATCTGAGGTTTTTTGTGTCAGCCGCCAGCAAGTAACATTCAGGTCTGTATCCTGCAAAAGCCGAAATATCGCCGTTTAAACGTCAGCCACCACAAAAACCACAAAATCCAGAGTGATTCAAATATAAGGATTCACATAGATCATCTGAGCTTTTTTGTTGTTGGCGGCGGTGACATCTTCATAGGCGATATAACCATACTCAGCGAGGGTACTGAGGCCGAATAGAAGTCCTTTGCCGTGGGAAAAAGATTGCACCGGCAGGCGTGATAGAGGTTAGATTTTAAGCATTGTTTTATTTCTTTCGTTGAATATCTGGAGAATCTTTTCAGCCTTGACAATGTTTCCGTCGGGGGTCTTCCCATTGAATATTAGTCATTTTTCATCTTCCTTTCAGAAAGCTAATTTTTTAATGTTTCTATAAAGGGGCAGAAAAAAACGGCTTTTCAACTGTTACCCGTTGAACAACGAAAATATTTTTTTTATTTTCATAAACTTCGGCAAAAACACATTTTACTGGATTTTGTGGATTTTGTGTATGTTGACCTATAAAAGGCTGTATTTCGCCATTTTCAGGCACCAGAGCATAGTGTATGTTGTGTGGCGGTTGATGTCCTTTGAACGGGCAAGGGCAGCGGTAAATCTCATAAACGAAAAAAAGAGCGCTGACCTTAGTGATCAGCGCCCGGAATTTTTATTAGAGTTTCAGTTATTACGCATAGTCGGGGAGCTGCTTAATAACTCTGGCATCAAGCTTCTGGATAGATAATGCGTCCTTAGCAGTAACGCCGTCGCCGGGGTTGCAGCAGTCAGCATTGATAAGAGCCTGACCCTTGAGACCGTACTTATCCTGGAGAGCAACGTGCTGGAGGATAGCAACGGCATCAGCAACAGTTACATAGCCGTCGAGGTTAGCATCGCCGAGGAGGGTATTTCCGCCGGTTATCTGAGCTGTAGTAGTGGTAGTATATGTGATAGGCTTAGTAGTTGTAGTAGTCTGAGTTGTAGTTGTGGCACGGGTAGTAGTTGTCTGAGCGCCGCCTGTTGTGTAAACCTTTATGGAGTCTACAGTAAACTCGCCGCTGTCGATCCACCATGTACCGAACTTAAGCTGTCCGCCGTAGTGGTAGGAGATAATGTTTGCTACATCGGAAGGAACAGTCCATGTAATAGTAGCGGAGTTTCCGTTTACCTGCTGGGACATATTGTCTGACATCCACCAATAGCTGGAAGCGGCATCAGTTGTTGAAGTACCGAAAGCACCTTCCCACTTGCCGATATTGCTGTTAGCGGAGATATTTACTTCTACCTTAGAAACCTTTGCGCCGTCGGGGATATTGAAGTCTTCCCAATCCCAGCCGATCATCTTATCGTCAGCGTTCTGATCGTAAACGACCTTCTGGTTAGGCTTTATGGTGTATTCATTGTTAGAGCCGGACTGAACGGTTGAGGTAGTAGTAACAGGGTTCTGCTGGTTCTGAGAAGAGGAAGTAGTAGTAGTCTGACCCTGAATAGTAGTAGTAGTCTGAGCTGTAGTAGTCTGAGGCTGTGAGCTGCCGCTGTAGATCTTGGTAACGCCTTCGATATTGCTTACAGTTGAGCCGGTCTTATAGAAGTGATAGAGACCAGCAGCTGCGCCTACGAGACCAGCGTTGTAGTCGATAGCGACCTCATTGCAGACATAGTCAGCCATATTGTCATGGTAGTCACCGTTTGCAGTGCAGGGACCTCCGACGAGAGCGCCGATGAGGGTATGTGAGTTAGAGCCGTACTGACAGAAAGGATTCATATGGTCTCCGTTCGGATCCCAGTTATTCATATCGAACTGTGAATAGCTTGTATAACCGGAAGCAGCTCTGTGGTGAGCGTTCTTAGCGCTGTTGCTTGCGAAACCGGTTACGAAGCAGGTATTAGCAGGGTTCTGACCTAAAATATAATTCATCTGACCCTTAGCCCAATCCTTGTAGTCGCCGGCGCCGTGCTTTGTAGCAATAAGAGCGGTCATCTGCATTGAGCAGTTGAGACGGGCGCTGCCCCACTTATCGAGGAACATATATCCGCTGCCGTTTGCCTTGCTTGAGATATAGCCGTTAGCAGCGCTCCAGCTATTAGCATTTTCACCGTAGAGGCAGGCTGCACCGAGGTGAGTATCGTTCCAGCCATGTGCCCAGCCTACTTCCGGGAAGTTCTTTGAGGCATTGAGGTAGGAGTTATCGCCTGTAGCGATATAGAGCCAGCCAGCAGCCCAAGCCTGGTCGTCAGCAACGGTGTTAGAGCCGTAGAACTGGTTTGGGGAAGCCTGATTGTACTGAGTTGAGAATTTATAAAGAGCCTTAGCGTACTTAAGGTCTTCAGCATTGCCGAAGTTTTTGTAGTGAGCAGCAAGGGCAGCAGCATACTCAGCAGCTATTTCACTGGCGCCGTTGCTTGTCCAGAACATTTCTCTGTTTCCCTGAGTCTCCGGAGGACCCCAGTAGCTGTGGTCAACAGTACCGTCGCCCTTCTGATAGAGGAAATTGGTAACAGTGTCGCCGTTGAGCTTTGTAGAAGCCTTAAAGAATTCAGCGAAATGGTCTGTAATCATCTTGAGGTGATCTGTCTGACCTGTTTCATCAAATGCGTCAGGGAATTCATAGTAAGCCCACTCAAGAGTAGAAGCTGTATAACCCTGAGGAAGACCGAACATAGCGTGGTCACCGGCATCGTGGAAACCGCCGGGAACCTCATCTGAGGTATGGCAGTTGCCTCTCCATGAGAGACCGCAGCCTGAAACGTCGCCGCACATATTAGCGTCGTAGAAATAGAGGGAATACTGGAGCAGCTTTGCATAGTTGTCATTATCGGCAGCGCTTGCTGAGAGAGAGGGAGCAGCAGCTGCAAATGAGCCAGCTGCAGCAGAGCCGGCGATAGATGTGACAGCGAGCATTCCGCTCAGTATCAAGGATTTGATCTTATTAGTTTTTTTACCCATAATTGATCACACTTCTTTCAAAAAAATTTAATAAAAGAATGCCTACAATATGTTGTAACTTAATTATACAGGTTTTTTCCGGAATATTAATTACAAAACGGTTACACAAAGATTACAATAAGGTAAAAACAGGCTGTTTTTCAAAAATTCTCCATATTGTACTAAAGTGAGAGGTTTTGATTGTGAAAATTAACAAATAAAAACTTTGATAATATTAATTAAATATGTCTAAAACAAAATATTTTATTTTAAAGTGCTAAATTATCCCCCGGCATACACCGGGGGAGGGGGATTTTTTATTCTGTAGGATATTCCGGAAGCTCAGAAATTACCTTTGCGTCCAGCTTCTGAATTGCTAAAGCGTCCTTAGCTGTAACGCCGTCGCCGGGATTGAAGCAGTCAGCATTGATAAGAGCCTGACCTTCAAGTCCGTATTTGTCATTGAGAGCGATGTGCTGGAGAATAGCAACAGCATCTGCAACTGTGACCTTCTTGTCGAGGTTTGCATCACCGATGAGCTTATCTTCGCTGACGGTTGTGGTGGTAGTTTCAGTGGTGGTTGTGGTGGTAGTTTCAGTGGTGGTAGTAGTTGTAGTAGTGGTGGTTGTGGTAGTTGTGGTGGTGGTGGTTTCCTGAATCTTGTTCAGCGGAACGTTCAGCTCGATTTTTTCGCCGCCCTTGCTGAAAACGATACCGCCGCTGGCTGCTGTACACTCATAGCCTTCCGGCAGAGCAGCAATGGAAAGCACATAGGGCTGATCTTCACTGTTGAGAGGAACACCAATGCTGAAAGGTTCATCAGAACTTACCCATTCTTCCATTATGCTTTCAGGTTCAGTGATCTGGATAAGCGCAGCCTCAACTCCGGAAACCAGCTCATTTGTATCTGCGTCATAGAAGCTTACTATAACTGTGCAGTCCTCGTCTACAGGCGGTATCTCACCGTTTGCAGCTGCAATTTCCTCAGGATAAACTGTAAGCTCATCGCCTATCTCTGCAACAACACTTCCTGTGCCGTAAGCATAATAAAGACCGGCTGCTGCTCCGACAAGTCCTACCTGATAGTCAAGAGCAACTTCGTTTGAGGTGGCATCCTTGGCATCATATTTTCTGAATGTGTTGAAATCATTGCTGGTGGGACCGCCGCAGAGGGCACCGTAAAGCACATGGCTGCCCTCAACGCTGGCATAGTTTCCGTCCCAGCTGTTCCACTGGCTCCAGCTGTCATCAACATAAAGACCAGAAGCTGCACGGTGGTGAGGTGAAGTTGCAGAAACATCGTTGTATCCAACAACAAGGCATACATTTGCATTGTTGTCGCCCAGTATCATATTCATCTGCTTCTGGCACCAGCTGTTGAAATCTGCACCGGATTTGTCCTTGTACTTTGAAGCTACAAGAGCGCAGGTCTGCATAAGAGTGTTGTGACGGGCGCTGCCCCAGCTGTTCATAATATAGAACTTGTCCTGATTAGCGTTTACAACACCTTTGATATAGTTGACAGGTTTGTCCCAGCTGCCTGTTATTTCAGCATTGATGATAGCGGCACCGAGCCATACTCCGCCGTAGTAGTAATCGTTTACCCAGTCATTTGTACCGCTGGTATCCTTGCTGTTGGCAGTGAGATAATCCTGCTTATTGGTAGCGAGGTAAAGCCAGCCGGCAGCCCATGCGATATCGTCCTCAACACTCTTGTCAGAGTAAGTCATCTGGTCGTAGGTCATTGTGCGGTATTTTGCGGCAAAGTTATAAAGAGCCTCAGCGTATTTAAGGTCATCTTCATTGCCGAAATTGATATAGTTCTGAGCAAGGGCAGCTGCATACTGAGCTGCAACATCGCTGGCACCGTTGGTGGTGGAATAGGTCTCGTCAGCGCCTCTGGAGTCCATAAGCTCCGGGGCACGCCATTTGCCGTGGTCTTTGCCGTCATCGCCTATCTCGTATACAAAATTGGTGACATTGCCGCTGCCGTCAAGGGTGGTGCTGGCTTTGAAGAAGCGGGCGAACTCATCAGTGATATCCTTAAGATGAGCATAGGTACCGGTTTTCTGGAACTGGTCTTTATACTCATAGTACATCCAGCCCAGAGTTGAAGCGGAAAATCCCTCAGTCAGTCCGCAGATTATAGCATCGCCTGCATCGTGGAAGCCGTAGGGAACGATGTCATTTTTGTGGCAGTCGTCACGCCATGAGAAGTGAGACTTTGCGCCTGCACCTTCGCCGCAGTAGTTTGCATCGAAGAAATAGAGTGAGTATTGCAGGAGCTTGGCATAGTTGTCCAGTTCAAGGTCAGCAGCGGAAGTTGAACTTAAAACCGAGCCGGAAAGTGAGGTTGCTGTCATCACGGCAGCAGCAGCGGCAGCCGCAAGTTTTTTTGGAAAATGTTTTTTCATGTTTTATCATCCTCTCATTAAAATTTGACCTTTCGGGTCTGATGATCACGTTAGCTTCCGTACCCACCTATAGATACATGAAGCTACAGCTAATATAATTATAACATAAATTGCATATTTTTTGTTAAGAAATTATGTACAAATATCTAAGACGGAAAATTTTGTGAAATATCTCAGTTTTTTTGTGGGATTTTTGTGCATTAAGACGGATACTGGAAGCATGACTGTGAAAAAGCAGCTTGAAACTGAAAAGCGTTGCGTTGAAAGTGAACTGACACTGAACTGCCGTTTTTGAAATAGTAAACTGAACCAAAACCGAATTACAGA
>CAMNFW010000128.1 GCA_946537565.1 uncultured Ruminococcus sp.
CCTGCGGCCCCTACGTCCCGAACGTAGTACTCTACCAAACTGAGCCACACCTCGTCTGACCTAAATTATTATACTATAAAAATCATGATTTGTCAATACGAAAATATATATTTTAATAATTTACTTAATAGATACCCTGCATTCTTTAAGTTCTTCGGACTGTATTTGTGAAATTATTCAGTTCGGCTGATAAATAGTTGAAAGCAAATATACAATGAGTAAAAATGAAAGAAATCTCCAGCTGAATATTGACGATAAAAGTTTAATATGCTATAATAGTTGTATATAAGCTTTAGAAGCTTTGTTTTAGGAGGAGTTAATTATGGTAAATATTCCTGAGATTTTCGGCTGCAATGTGTTCAATGAAACTGTCATGAAAAGCAGACTCCCGAAAAATGTATATAAAAATCTGAGACACACTATGGAAAAGGGTGAGCCTCTCGACACCGCAACCGCTGATGTCGTTGCTAATGCCATGAAGGACTGGGCTATCGAAAAAGGTGCTACCCATTACACTCACTGGTTCCAGCCTATGACCGGTTCAACTGCTGAAAAACATGATTCGTTTATCTCAGTCGGCTCAAACGGCACTGCTATCATGGAGTTTTCAGGCAAGGCTCTTATCAAAGGCGAACCCGATGCTTCGTCTTTCCCCTCCGGCGGTCTCCGCAGAACAAGCTCCGCAAGAGGTTATACCGCCTGGGATCCTACTTCCTACTGCTTCGTTAAGGGCGGCAGCTTGTATATCCCCACGGTTTTTGTCTCTTACACCGGCGAGACCCTCGATAAGAAAACTCCGCTTCTCCGTTCTATGGACGCTCTCAGCAAAACCGCTGTACGTTTCCTGAAAATGTTCGGAAATGAAAACGTTACAAGAGTTACTTCAACTGTCGGCGCAGAACAGGAATACTTCATAATCAGCAAGGATAAGTACGATCAGCGTGAAGATCTTGTACTCACCGGACGTACACTTTTTGGCGCTAAACCTCCAAAAGGTCAGGAGCTTGATGACCAGTACTTCGCTAACCTTAAACCTAAGATAGCAAGCTATATGGCTGAACTTGATGAGGAGCTATGGAAGCTGGGCATCTATTCCAAAACCAAGCACAATGAGGTTGCTCCTGCTCAGCACGAAATGGCGCCGATCTTTACCACTTCCAACCTCGGCACAGATCAGAATGAGCTGGCTATGGAGGTCATGGAGAAGATCGCTTTAAAGCATGGTCTTGTTTGTCTGCTGCACGAAAAGCCCTTTGAAGGTGTAAACGGTTCGGGCAAGCACAACAACTGGTCAATGTCCACCAATGACGGACAGAATCTTCTTGACCCCGGCGACACTCCTATGGAAAATCTCCAGTTTCTCACTATCCTCTGCGCTCTGATAAAGGGTGTAGATGAATACGCTGACCTTATGAGACTTTCCGCTGCTTCTGCCGGAAACGATCACCGTCTGGGTGCTGATGAAGCTCCTCCGGCTATTATCTCAATGTTCCTGGGCGAAGAGCTGGACGCTGTTCTTAAGGCTATCGAAGAGGACGGAGTTTACAAAACTGAGGCTAAATCCTTTGAGATCGGCGTTAATGCTCTGCCTTCATTCCCAAAGGATTCAACCGACAGAAACCGTACATCACCTTTCGCATTCACAGGAAACCGCTTTGAATTCAGAATGGTCGGCTCCTCCGATAATATCGCCTGCCCGAACGCTCTGCTCAACACCATTGTCGCTGAGGAGCTGAGCCAGTTCACTGACATCCTCGAACCCTTCGCCGGTAAGGATAATTTTGAGCTTAAGGTCAAGGAGCTGCTCAAGGACGTTCTAAAAAAACACAGAAGAATTATCTTCAACGGCGACGGCTACTCCCCTGAATGGGTCAAGGAAGCTGAAAGAAGAGGTCTGCCTAATTATCCCTCTGTGGTTGACTGTATGCCCCATTACACTGACGAGAAAAACCTCAGGATCCTCCGTAAATTCGGCATCTATAACCGCAGTGAGCTGACTGCAAGAACTGAGATCCATCTCGAAAAATATTCCAAAACAAGAAGGATCGAAGCTCGCACAATGATAGAAATGGCAAGAAAACAGCTCCTTCCTGCTACCCTCGAATACATCGACAAGCTTTGCAGCTCTATCGCTACTAAAAATCAGATCGGTATCACCGCTAAGACCGAAAAACAGATCGCTGCCAAGCTCACTGACCTGGCTGATAAGTTCTATGAATCTATCTACCGCCTCGAAAATCAGGTCGCTTCTGCCTGCAAAATTTCAAACGTTCAGCAGCAGGCTGAATATTTCCACGACTATGTGCTTTCAGAAATGAATATCATGCGTGAGATCGCTGATGAGATCGAAATTAATATGCCTCTCAGCTGCTGGCCTATCCCTACTTATTCCGAGATCATCTACAATGTCTGATTTTTCACAATTATAATATCTCTGCCTATTCAAGAAGCTCCCTGCGTATTTGTGCAAGGAGCTTTTTTTCACGCCTTGAAACCTGCACCTGCGTGATTCCCAGAATTTTTGCAGCCGCAGATTGGGTCAGGCTGTGATAATATCTCAGCTCCAGCAATGTTCTGTCATCTTCGGGAAGCTCAGCCATTATCTGTCTCAGCGCAAGAAGATCAACGATCTCTTCATCAGGTGCTTCGACCCGTATATCCAGCTGCCTTTCTTCATCTTCACCCACGGTAAGCGACAGCGCAGGCTGTGCTGCACACAACGCTTCACTGATACTGCTTTCAGTTTCACCAGTCAATTCTGCAAGCTCTGAAATTGTCGGCTCTCTGCCCTTTTCAGCTATGATATCCGTGCATAGCTTCTGGAGTTTCAGTGACAGCTCCTTTAGCGTCCTGCTTACCTTCACTGTTCCGCCTTCCCGGAAAAGCCGCTTTATTTCACCGATTATCACCGGCACTGCGTATGTTGAAAACTGCACTCCCCTGTCCGGGTCAAAGGCTTTTACCGCTTTCAGCAATCCTATGCAGCCAGCTGAATACAACTCCTCATACTCTATTCCCCGGCTTCGGAATTTGTTCGCACAAAGATGTACAAGCCCCAGATTGTCCTCAGCACATGGCTTTACACTGCTATTCATGCGCTGCCAGCTTCTTCCGCATGGTTATTACAGTGCCTTTGCCGGGTCTGCTTTTGACCGTGAGCTTGTCTGTGAAGGACTGCATCACTGAAAATCCCAGACCTGAACGCTCTTCCTCCGGTGCGGTGGTGAAAAGCGGTGTCATAGCTTTTTCGATGTCAGCAATGCCGCAGCCGCTGTCTTTAATTCTTATGAACACTACTCTGTCCGGAAGCAGTCTTACGGTTATCTCAATATTTCCCCCGGAATTTCTGTAACCGTGTACTATGGAATTGGTAACAGCCTCTGACACCGCTGTCCGCAGGTCAGCCAGCTCCTCGACTGTCGGGTCGCATTGTATCAGAAATGACGATACCACCGCTCTTGCTGCCGCTTCGTTAACTGACAGCGACGGCATGATGAATTTTATCTCGTTGATTATTTTCATTTTGACCTCCTATACTATCCTCACTATCCGCTCTATTCCCGAAAGCTTCATTATCCGCTGAATATGAGGCTGCGGACGATGCACCTCAAGCTTTCCGCCAAATCCCTCCACCAGCTTCTGTCTGCCCATTATAAGTCCGATGCCGGAGCTGTCCATGAACGTTATATCCTTAAAGTCGATTATCATCAGCTTCGGCTGCTGGGTAAGTATGCACCTGTCCAGCTCCTCCCGGACTGTTGCTGCACTGTGGTGGTCTAATTCACCGCTGAGCCGGGCAATCGTCATTCCATTTCCTGATCTGATGTCTATATTCAAAGTTTTTCCTCCTTCCAATGCCTGTCTTAACCTAATAATACCACAAGCCTGAAAAATAATATGTCAAAAGCTGTCAGCTGTAAAAAAATTGGGTAAATCTCAGATCGGGCGGTCTATCGGTGCAGGCGTTTTCGTAACCGCCCCGTTCCGGGTATTATTCTGCATATAAAAAAACCGGCATTTCCAGCCGGTCAGATGATTATTATTAAATAACATAAAATGCCCCGAAAATTCGAGGCAAAATTTCTTTTCCTGTATTATGTTTATCAGCTGCGGCTTCTATGAATCACCTGAACTTTTCAAGATGATAAAGCTGTTCTTCGTCAGTTTCCGTGATTCCGTCTTTGAAGCTGTAACCCATTTTACGGTAAAAACCAACCGCAGTTTTTGAAGCCGGAATCTCTATGCGTTTTGCTCTGAGAAAAAATTCGTCCTGCTCTAAAGTCTCGATAATTCGCCGTCCGATGCCCTTTCCCTGATTATCAGGAAGCACAAATATCGTAAAGAAACTGCTCTCGTCTTCCTTTCCCCAGTATGGTCCTATCGCTCCGCAGCCTGTTATTTTACCCTCGTCTTCAACCACATACATATGCGTCCAGCCTGAACGTTCCACCAGCTTTTCTGCCGTTAAACTGCTGACGCATTTTTCTATATACTCTTCTGTATAATCCTTGATATTTGTCGTCCGCAATGTCACAGCGATGACCTGTGCAAGCTCTGCTGAATCTTCATTTTTGAATCTTCGGATTTTCATTTTTTGCACTCCTTATCATTTTTTTAACGTCGCCATATCCCACCGATACCAGCAGCGGTATCACAAGTCCGGCTATGCAGGATATTATGCAGTCCCTCAGCGGTTCACAGGTAAAGTTCCTGAAAAATTCTGCGTGCATAAGATATATAAACAGTGTGTGTCCGCCGATGAATTCCGCCGTCCTTCTGAGCTTTTCAGTGATCTTAAAACGGTAGATCAGCCTTGTGATAAACAGCATCATTCCAATGCCAAACACCGGAACTGCATATTTATCCGCCGCAAATATTATCATAAGCAGCAGACTGCTAACACTGTCAAGGCTGAACAGCTCCTTCACCAGCTCCTCCTGCGCTTCCGTTGAGACCCTGAAAAATGGAAATACCACTGCGTATAAAACTGCCGCCGCTCCATATATGACCGTCAGCTTTTTTTCAAGTCTCTCCTTCACACTCAATGCCGCCGTTCCTGCACAGTAAAACGGAAGATAATACACCAGCTGTGTGATGATGTCTGCTTTCTTCCCCAGCTTAAAATACAGTCCGCATGAGATCAGCAGGATAACCCCGAAAGACACCATTTTCAGCCTGAACTTCCGGTCAATAAAATACAGCGTATCTGCGATCAGTACAAAAAATAAATACCAGTACGGCATCGGACTGAAAAAAGTTCCTATCGCTGTCCGCTTTATCAGAACGTAATGCCACACTAAAAATACTGCCAGCGGTATTCCTATGCGGATAAACCGCTTTTTCAGCCAGACAGCTTCTTCCTTCACCGTCAGACTTGCTACTATTCCGCTGATAAATACAAATAAAGGCATATGAAATGAATAACAGAACCGGAACAGTACGTTCTGCTGATACAGTTCCGGCTCGGTTAAATATATCTGACTTACCCCGTGACCGATTATCACGAGTATTATCGCTATGCCTTTAAGAAAGTCCAGTTCGGCAATGCGCTTTTTCATTTCAGGCTTTATCAGTCTCCAAAGGATACTCCGATATCACGGGCTGCGATAACAAGATGATCTTCAGTGTCAACAAACTTGGTCTTTCCGGCAATATCCTCCAGCTTATTGGAAGTGATCTTATTGCCGATCTTTGCAACTGTTCTGCCGTATTTTTCCTTTGCTATGAGGTATGCTGCATGAACTCCAAACTGGGTCGAAAGCACTCTGTCATACGCACTGGGCGCTCCGCCTCTCAGCATATGTCCGGGAACACATACTCTTGCTTCCATTCCTGTATTTGCCTGTATCTGGGCTGCGATACGTCCGGTGGCTGTGATTATTCCAGCCTCAGCACGCTTCTTTGCACGCTCCTTCTTCTTCATTTTTGCCTCATTGATATCGAATGCGCCCTCTGCCACTGCAAGTATCGAGAAAGTCTTTCCGGAGGCGCTTCTTGCCATTACCGCATCACATACCTTGTCGATGTCATAAGGTATCTCAGGGATAATTATTATGTCTGCACCGCCTGCGATACCCGCATTCAAGGTGAGCCAGCCAGCCTTGTTTCCCATGATCTCACATACAAGTATTCTTGAATGGCTGGCAGCAGTGGTGTGAAGTCTGTCGATAACGTCTGTAGCTATATCAACTGCCGTATGGAAGCCGAATGTAACATCAGTGCCGTAAATATCATTATCAATGGTCTTTGGCAGTCCGATAACATTAAGTCCCTCATCTGAGA
>CAMNFW010000129.1 GCA_946537565.1 uncultured Ruminococcus sp.
GTCGGCTTTTGTACCAGTTTTTTTGTGTGTCTCCCCTGCCCGCAGTTTCCCCCTCATGCCGTTTGCAGGCAGTATCATGTCACGTTTTTTTGGCTCACGTTTTTTTAGCACACGTTGACGCTCGTAAACTCGCTCACTCTTAATGTGATTAGTTACATACCAATCGCATACGGCGCAAATGTGGCTGCGGTACTTTATGGTGCAACTTTTTTGGTAATTCGATTTTGGTTCAGGTTACTATTATAGCGACGGCGATTTTTGTTCATGTTACAATTTTAGCAGCGGCGATTAAGTATCAGCCTACTTTTCGTTAGCAGTGGCGGTTTGGGTTCACGTTACTATTTTCCAGCGACAGTGTTTCATCTCCGCCCTCCTGTTTTATCTTCAATATAAAATTAAAACAAAAAATTTTTAATATTCCTCTTGACAAATCGAAACGTCTGTTTTATAATTATATCATAGAACAACAGTTCCAAAACAGCCGCTCCACTCTTTCTACTCATTTCATGATATGGAGGAATTTAAATTGAAACAATTATTAAAATCATATACCGAAAGCCATACTAAGGTTCTGAACAGAATACATGAACTCAAAATCCAGAAAGACAGCTTCATTAAAACTGGAAGAGAAGATAAAATCTGTGAACTTGATCTCGATAGACGTATTGATCTGCTTTGCATTGAGCGCAGCGAGCTGTTAAGCATTATCGCTGCTCTTAAAGGTTATATTAGGGAGGACGGATAATAGTGTCAAAAAGAGAACGCTATGATGATAACTTTACCGGAAACGCTGACCGCCGTCTCCGTGCCCTGATTTTCAGCAAAGACGAGGACGAGGATAACAGAAATAAACGAGAAAAACTAAAGCACATAATGTTAAAAGTTATAAATAATGAGCTTACACCAAGACAAAAGGAAATAATTATGCTATACTATTTTAAGAACTATGATATAGTCGAGATCGGAAAAATGCTGGGCATAACTCCGCAGGCTGTTTCCGCAGCAATGGCAAGAGGGAGACAGAGAATGTTCCGGATATTACAGTATTACATATAAGGAGAATTTTTGCAATGACAACACCGATATACGATTTTCTTAAGAATTATTCCAGCGGCAGTATGCTGCGGTGTCATATGCCTGGTCACAAGGGAAAAAAAGCCGGAAGGCTGCCTGCTGAGCTTTATAGTATGGATATCACGGAGATCAAAGGAGCAGACAGTTAATTTGAAGCTGAGGGGATAATCCGAGAGAGTGAGAGGAATATGGCGGAGCTTTACGGCAGTGCAGAGACTTATTATTCTGCCGGCGGTTCAACTCTTTGCATACAGGCGATGCTGGCGGCAATGAAGCTGGAAGGCAGAAAGGTAATTGCTGCAAGAAATTCACACAGAGCTTTTCTTAATGCAGCGGCTTTGCTGGACATTGATACAGAGTGGCTGATGCCGGAATACAGCGGAGGGATACTTTCCGGGGAGATATCGCTGGAGAAGGCAGAGGCGATGCTCATTAAAAATCCCAATTCCTGCCTGTATATAACCTCGCCGGATTATACTGGAAAAACAGCTGACATATCAGCGCTGGCAGAAATCTGTCACAGATACGGAGCGGTGCTTCTTGTGGACAACGCTCACGGCGCACATCTTGCATTTATGGAAAAAAACATTCATCCCATTGCACTGGGAGCGGATATCTGCTGTGACTCTGCCCACAAAATGCTGCCGGCGCTGACAGGAGCAGCGATGCTTCACACTTCCGCACCGAAATACAGTGGGATCCTTCGGCAGTGCATGAGTATGTTTGGTTCGACCAGTCCGTCATACATAATAATGGCATCACTTGATCTTTGCTGCGATTACATTGAAACGAGAATAAGATCTGACATAAAGCAGGGGACTGAGAACATAAAAAAATACTGCCGGGAATTTTCCGGAAGCCTGAGATTTGCTGAGGGAGATCCTTTTCACATTACAATAATGGCAGCTGAAAGCGGTTATGACGGAATTGAGCTGGCGGAGAATATGCGCCGGAGCGGAGCTGAATGTGAATATGCAGATCATGAGCTGATAGTTTTGCTGATGTCGCCGTGCTGTGACGAAAATGATTATCATCGGCTGAGTGAGATAACCTGCAAGGCTCTGAGCGTAACACCGAAGCGCAGGACAGAAAGAAGAACATTTTCACCGGTGCTGCCAGAGAGAGTTTGCAGCATACGACAGGCATTTTTTGCGGAGAGTGAAGAAATACCGGTTGAGGAAGCTGAGGGAAGGATATGTGCATCGGTGAAGGTACCATGTCCGCCGGCGGTTCCGATAGCGGTCAGCGGAGAAAAAATCGACAGCCGCTGCATAAATATTTACAAAAGCTATGGAATTTCCACAGTCATTGTGGTAAAATAGAAGTATCAGGAGCAGTCAGCTCAGGGTGCTGAAAAAAATAAAGCCTATCTTTGCAATAATATCAGTAATAATTTTTAACAGCAGCTGATAGCTTTAAGAAGAACTGACAGCTCTTGACACAGCTGCATAAGGAGCGTGAACGTTATGATGAAAATATATGGAAATGAAAACCTGCTGTCAACTCTTGACAGTATGGTAAGCTCAGGACGGACTGCCCATGCTGTAATATTCTACGGTGAAAAAGGCAGCGGACGAAAGCTTATGGCTGACCGGTATACCGCTGCGCTTCTTTGTGAATCACCGGTAAACGGTACTCCCTGCGGACACTGCAAGTCCTGCCGCTGTGTTGTTCCCCATTCCCACCCGGACGTAACTTATGTGCCCACCAGCGGAAAGCTGGGCGGTTACAGTGTGGAGACCGTCCGCAGTGTTATCCACGATGCCTTTACCCGACCCAGCAATAATTCCGGCAGGAAGGTGTATATTTTCCGGGACTGCCGGAAAATGGATTCCCGAACTCAGAATGCACTGCTTAAGCTTGTGGAGGAGCCGCCGGAGTATGTGAGCTTCATATTTACGACGGAATCGAAATATGAGTTTCTGCCGACTATAATTTCCAGATGCGTATGCTTCGGAGTAAACATCTGCACAGAGGAGGAGGCATTTGCCTCGCTGTGTGAAAACGGCTGCAAGGAAGACGAGGCAAGAGAAGCAGTAAGTGTTTTTCATGGAAATATAGGCAGATGTATAGATTATCTCTATGACCAGGAGCTGAGAAAAAGAGTTGATTTGACAAAAAGGCTTTCAGATAGTATAATAAGAAAGGACGAGTATTCTCTCAACAGTGCTTTCTACACCGTCAGCAGCGGAAGAAATGATACTCTGGAGATACTCTCAATGCTTGATAAAATGATGCGTGATGCAGCTGTACTGGCGAAAGACCCGTCAGCTAAGATCGTCGGCTGCGGAAAAGATGCAGCGGAAAGGCTGTCAACTGTGATTGCGCCTTATCAGTCAGCAAGAATACATTACCGCCTGGAAAAAGCCCGTTCAGCTATTGACGCAAATGTGAACATACCTCTTGTGCTGGCAGCTTTGTGTGCGGATATCATAAGCATAGTTGCGTGAGTTTTAAAATTTCAAGAAAGGAGAGAGCTGAGATCAATTTTTCAGGAAATTGATTTTTAAGGTCAGAGATGATGTTTTGTCTGACCTCAGACATTGGCTGAAAGTATGAAAGAAATAGTAGGAATACGTTTTAAAAGCGTCGGAAAAATATATTACTTTGCCCCCGGCGATATAAAAGCCTGCATGGGCGATATGGCGATCGTTGAAACAGTCAGGGGAGTGGAATGCGGCGAGGTCGTTATCCCCAACAGGGAAATTGACGAGAAGATCGTTACAGCACCCCTTAAGCCTATTATCCGCCTTGCCACAAAGGAGGATCTGGCTATAGTCGAGAAAAATAAACAGAAGGAAAAGGAAGCTTTCAGGATATGTCAGGAGAAGATCGCTCTCCGCAAGCTGAAAATGAATCTTGTGGAAGTGGAGTGTACTTTTGATAATAATAAGCTGCTGTTTTATTTCACAGCTGAGAACCGTGTGGATTTCCGTGAGCTGGTAAAGGATCTGGCATCAGTTTTCAGAACAAGGATCGAGCTGAGACAGATAGGTGTCCGGGACGAAGCCAAAATACTGGGCGGTCTTGGAATTTGCGGACGGGAATTCTGCTGCAAGGCACATATGGGCGATTTCAATCCCGTGTCTATAAAAATGGCAAAGGAACAGGGCCTTTCACTTAACCCGACAAAAATATCCGGCACCTGCGGAAGACTTATGTGTTGCCTTAAGCATGAACAGCCGGCTTATGAGGCACTGCTTAAGATAACTCCTAAGATAGGCGCATTGGTCGTAACTCCGGACGGTGACAAGGGAAGAGTTGAGGACGTTAACCTTATAACCGGCAAGCTCAGAATAAAAACAGAGAAGTCAGAGGTTCCCGTTATCCTTGACAGGAGCGAGGTAAAGCTTCTTAAGGACGCTGACGTTAAGCTCAGCAAGGAAGAAATTAAAGCCCTTAAAAAGCTTGAGGGTCAGTGATGCAGAAGGTAAACTACGGCAGAATGCTGGACGATACTCTTGTTCAGCTGAAAAATGAGGGCAGAAAGCCAAAGCTGCTGCTTCATGCGTGCTGTGCGCCGTGCAGCAGCCATACGCTGTGGTATCTGAATGAATATTTTAATATAACAGTGTACTTCTTCAACCCGAACATTGCCCCGGAAGAAGAGTATGAATACAGAAAAAATGAACTGAAAAGACTGATAAAGGAAATGAAGCTTTCAGTTGAGATGATAGATGAGGACTATGACCCTGCGCCCTTTTATGAGCTTTCAAAAGGACTTGAAACGCTGCCTGAAAGAGGTGAGCGGTGCAGAAAATGTATTGGCTATCGTCTGGATAAAGCCGGAGATATGGCAAAAAAACTGGGCGCAGATTATTTCACCACGACCCTTACTATTAGTCCCCATAAGGATTGTCAGTTTATAAATGAGTACGGCGCAAAGGTGTCAGAGCGCTGCGGAGTGCCGTATTTATTTTCGGATTTTAAAAAGCATGAGGGCTATAAGCATTCAATTGAACTGTCACGGCAGTACAGTCTATATCGTCAGGACTATTGCGGCTGCGTATACAGCAAGGCTGCACGTCAGATACAAAAGGAGGAAAAATTATGAGCGGAAATGCAACTGATTGGCTGAGAATTCTTTCTACAGCAGATAAGCTGAACAGGAGAGTAAAAGAGCCAGGCTGGATCTATCAGGATAAACGCAGTGTGTATGATCTTAAGGACAGCGTTATAAAAAAACTGCTGGACATGAAGCCGGACTGCGTTGACGTAAAGCTATATTACGTTCCGTATATCGAGTATTCAATGAGTACAAAGGACAAGGCAGGACAGCTTATGAGAAGCTATCCGGAAAAGCTGCCCTTTGAGTATTTTCTTTCACAGGTTCCGCCTACAGCTGCGGACAGAGAAATACCGGAAAAAGCACTGGTGGACGTTGCAGCTGAGTGTCTTGGACAGAGCTTCAGCTTTCATATGCCGCTGGACGTTATTAGAAGCTGGGGGATCGAACCGGAAAAACTGGAGCGGAAGGAATGGATAAGCGCTCCGGAATTTAATCACGGTCTTCTGGAAAAATCAAGGCAGGAGCTGGAAGAATTGTTTTCGGAGCTGGAATAATAATGGGAAAAGAAGCTAAAACTAACGCAATGCGTTTTCTTGAAAAAAATAAAATAAGCTATGAGCCGCAGTCGTATGAGTGTGAAGAATTTATAGACGGATTGACTGTGGCAGAAAATCTCGGACAGTCATTTGAAGAGACCTTCAAAACGCTTGTAGCACAGGGCAAAAGCGGCGAGTATTATTGTTTTCTGCTGCCTGTTGCAGAGGAGCTTGACCTGAAAAAAGCAGCGAAGAGCATTGGAGAGAAGTCAGTAGAGCTGCTTCATGTCAAGGACATAACAAAGGTGACAGGATATGTAAGAGGCGGCTGCACACCGATTGGAATGAAGAAACAGTTTATGACAGTAGTGCATGAAAGTGCAAGTGAGCTGCCAAAGTTCTATATCAGCGGCGGCAGAATCGGCTTGCAGATACATCTTTCGCCTGCGGAGCTGGTTAATGCCATAAGAGGAAAATTTGCAGACCTGATACTGTCATAGCATGAGCGCCAGAGGCTTTGCCTCTGGACTCCACCGGGGCGCTGCCCCGGACCCCGCCAGAGGCTCTGCCTCTGGACTCCACCGGGGCGCTGCCCCGGACCCTGCCAAAGGCTCTGCCTCTGGACTCCGCCAAAGGGTTGTGAA
>CAMNFW010000130.1 GCA_946537565.1 uncultured Ruminococcus sp.
GATCTTTAAAGATACTGCTCTCACTTTGAAGCAATTCATGGCTCTGTTTTTTTAGATCACCATTCCCCCGTTTACAGCAAGGACCTGACCAGTGATATACTCAGCCCCGGAAGAAGCAATGAAGCTGACAGCATCTGCTATATGCTCCGGTCTGCCAAATATCCCCAGCGGAATATCTTCCTTTATCATATCCAGCTCCTCCGGTGAAAATCTGCTGTTCATCTCAGTCATTATAAATCCCGGCGCAATGCAATTAACTCTTATTCCGCTGGGAGCGACCTCCTTTGCCAGTGCCTTCGTGAAACCGATAATGCCGGCTTTTGCTGCTGAATAATCCACCTCGCAGGAAGCTCCGCACTGCCCCCACATTGAGGATATATTTATAATTCCGCCCTCTTTTGCATTTATCATCGCCGGCAGAGCTGCACGGGCACAGTTCATCGCCCCGGCAAGATCAGTCTCCATAATATTGCGGCTGACTTCCTCTGGCATATGAGTGAACAGCCCTATCTCCGAAACACCAGCATTGTTCACCAGAAGATCAAGCCTGCCAACTGAGTTCATCATTTCCCTGACCTCTCCGCTGTCCCGTACATCAAGCTTCAATGCACTTCCTCCGATCTCTCCGGCTATATGCTCAGCCTTTTCCTTTGAACTTGAATAGCACACATATACATAGTAACCGTCAGCTGCAAGCTTCCGGCATATGGCCTCGCCTATTCCGCCGGCACCGCCTGTAACAAGAGCTTTTTTCTTTTCGGACATATTTTTCCTCCTGCATATTAATGTAAATATGCTAACACATTATCATCTTCCGGACAGCTCGATCAGCTTTCCAAGACATAGCTCAAATGCGCTTCCATACCACATCTCGTCCATTTCCGGGAGCGTTGCGTTTATACATTCAGAAACATATTCCACTGCCATTTCTATGCAGCGTGGAAGTGTTTTTCCAAGTGCCGCAGCTCCGGTAAATACACTGGCAAAGATATCTCCTGTACCATGTACCTGACGGTCGATATGACGGCTGAAGCTGTAATAATATTCATCAGCAGCTGAATCATATGCAGCTGCACCTTCATTTATATCATCAAAATGCACACCCGTTATCACCGGCGTTTTGCAGCCAAGTCCAGACAGTTTCCTGAGCATTTCCCTTACATCTGTCTCGCAATAGCTTTCAGTGTATGGCATATCAAGCAGAAAAGCCGCTTCCGTCATATTCGGCAGGATATAATCTGCCTTTGCACAAAGCTTTCTCATCTCAGCCACAAGCTCCGGTGTATAGCCGGCATAAAGCTTTCCACGATCTCCCAGAACAGGGTCTACAACTATGAAATTATCCTCAGTACGGAAGCTGTCAAAAAAATCAGATACTATCTGCACCTGCGCTATCGAGCCGAGATATCCCGTATATATCCCGTTGAAGCTGAGATCAAGCTCCTTCCAGTGCTTTGCAATTTCCGGTATATCTTCTGTAAGATCACGGAAGGTGTAGCCTTTGAAGCCGCCTGTATGAGTTGAAAGCACCGCAGTTGGTATAACAGCGGTTTCCAGTCCCATTGCCGAAAGCACCGGAAGCGCTACAGTCAATGAACATTTTCCGAAGCATGATATATCCTGAATCGTTACGATCTTTTTCATATATTTACTTTCCTTTTCATATATTTATCCCTGATATTATATCACACCGCCGGGCGGAATTCAAGTATCTGCTTTCAGCCATTTGCCTTTAATTTTACATCTACGGCATTTATTGAACTGACCGCATCAGACTCTCAGCTGTTTTTCAACATCGTCATTCGTCAAGATGCACAAAAGCAATTGTTGAAAAATCCTTGCTATGGTTCTCGTTTGCGAAATTTATCATTTCCAGGCAAAAAATACTTGAAGTTTTTTGTGAAATGTGATAAAATATAGTGATACTTAAAATTGACCATACTATTTTTAACTGCCTGTAAAGACAGTTTTTAAGAAGGAGTAAACTATGGCTAAGATCAAAGCTGCTGTAATTTTCGGTGGAGTTTCCCGTGAGCATGAGCTTTCCCTCGCCTCTGCCGCTGAGGTTATCCGCAATATCCCTGAGGATAAGTACGAGGTCATTTGCATCGGCATTACCAAAAAAGGACGCTGGCTGTATTACCCCGGCGACCCCGATGCTATCGCTGACGGCTCCTGGGATTCAAACCCCGACTGCACCTCCGCTATCATATCACCCGACCCTCTCCACAGAGGTATTATCACCATCGAAAACGGTGAGACTTCTATCAAAAAGATAGACGTTGTTTTCCCTCTTCTCCAGGGCAAACGTGGTGCGGACGGCACTCTCCAGGGACTGCTGGATATGTCCGGTATCCCATATGCCGGCTGCGGTCTTCTGGCTGCGGCTTCCTGCATGGATAAATCTCATACCCATATGGTGCTTGATGACTATGGCATCGAAACAGCTGAATGGAAGCTGCTGACTCAGCGTGAATTGAATGATATCGACAAGTGCTGCAATGATATCGCTGGAGAAATGGGATTTCCTCTGGTCGTTAAGCCTGCTAACAGTGGCAGCAGCGTCGGTGTTAATATCGCTGAAAATATGGAGCAGCTGGAAACCGCTGTGAAGATCGCTTTCTCCACCGACAATAAAGTCGTTGTTGAAAAATACATCAAAGGCAGAAAACTCGAAGCTGCTGTGTATGGCTATGATGTTCCGGTTTCATCTTACATCGGCGAAATATTCTCTGAGGGAAAAGTATATGACCCCTCAGATTTCAGCACAAGCTCCGGCGATGACCTTAAAATACCCGCCGATCTCCCAGCTGAGACCCAGGCTATGATCCGTGAGACCGCTGTCAAAGCCTTTAAAGCTTTAGGCTGCAAGGGTTTTGCCCGTGTGGATTTCTTCCTCACCGATGACGGCAGGCTCCTTCTCAATAAGATCGGCACCGCACCGGGAATGAGAAGAAAAAGCGTTTACCCGAAGCTCATGGAAAATCTTGGCATGGAGCTTCCTGAGCTGATAGATATGCTTCTTGAATCAGCTATCGAAAACGCTGAGAGAATGTATTGATCAAAAGGAGAACAGCTTGAAAAAAAATGTCCTTATTTCCCTGACCAGCGTACAGTTTCAGGACAACGAAAAAACTCAGACCGAGCTGCTCACCAGAGCTACTATTGATAAGTCCGGCGGAAAAACTATAATTTCCTATGAGGATACCTCCGCCACCGGCTTTGAAGGCTCTGTCACCACTATCACCGCTGACGGCAGCAAGGCTGTTTCTATAATAAGAGAAGGTACTGCCAACTCTGTACTTTCCCTCGAAAAAGGCAGAAAGCATTACTGTCAGTACGGCACCCCTTACGGCAGTATGCAGATCGGTGTATACACTCATAAAATCGAAAATACCATTGATAAAAACGGCAGACTGTACCTTAAATATACTCTCGACCTGAATTCGTCATTCCTCTCTGATAATGAGATAATTATGACTGTTCAGGAAAACCGCTGAAATTATCCGGACAGTTCTCTGTCCCTGCAATATCAATGAGTAAAAATTATTACAGAACAACGAAAGGATAATTCCCAATGGATCATATCAAATTCGCATCTGAGCAGCTTCGTGCGCTCATTATGGATGCCCTCGGAAAACTCATCGCAGAAGGCTCCGCTCCCGCTGAACCACTGCCGACTTTTGCTATCGAAATACCTGCTGACAAATCCCACGGCGACTTTGCAGCTAATATCGCTATGGTCAGTGCAAGAACCTTTAAAATGCCGCCACGCAAGATAGCTGAGCTTATCAGCAGCAAGCTTGACCTCAGCGGCAGTATCTTCGATAAGTGTGAGATTGCCGGTCCCGGCTTCATGAATTTCTTCCTCGGAAGAAAATGGTTCGCAGATGCTGTTGCAAATGTTCTCGATGAGGGCGAAAACTACGGCAGAACTGACTTCGGTCAGGGCAAAAGAGTGCTGGTGGAATTCGTTTCCGCAAATCCTACAGGTCCTATGCACATCGGAAACGCAAGAGGCGGTGCTATCGGTGACTGTCTCGCAAGTGTCCTCGACTGGGCTGGCTATAAGGCTGAACGTGAGTTTTATGTCAACGACGCCGGCAATCAGATAGAAAAATTCGGAAAATCCCTTTCCCTCAGATATATGCAGCTCTGCTCCGAAAAAGGTCAGCAGATGATCTACGATCACAGAAACAGCACTGAAGAACTGGCTGCTGCTATCTTTGCTGAAAGCGGTGAAGGTCAGACCTTTGAAATGCCGGAGGACGTTTACCTCGGCGCTGATATCATCGAACACGCTGCAAATTACTATCATGATCATATCTTCGAGCTTCAGGATGTAAGCGAGGAGGAACGCAGAAAAGCTCTCGTTGATTACGCTCTTCCGCTTAATATCGCAGGTCTTGAACGTGACCTCAAAAAATACCGCATAGTCTATGACAACTGGTTCAGAGAAAGCACTGTCCACGAAAAAAATGAGACCAAGCTCATCGTTGACAAGCTCCTTGAAGCCGGAAAAGCTTACGAACAGGACGGTGCAGTCTGGTTCAAAGCCGTTGACTACGGTCTGGACAAAGACTTCGTTCTCCGCAGAAGCAACGGTCTTTATACTTACATCGTCCCGGATATTGCTTACCACTATGACAAGCTGGTTACCAGAAACTTCGACAAGGCTATCAACGTTCTCGGCGCCGATCATCATGGCTATGTTCCACGCCTGAAGGCTGCTCTCTCTGCCCTGGGAGTTGACGCCGACAAGCTGGATGTTATCCTGATGCAGATGGTTCGTCTCGTCCGCAACGGCGAAACAGTCAAGCTCTCAAAGAGAAGCGGAAAGGCTATAACTCTTGTAACTCTCCTGGAAGAGATACCTATTGATGCCGCAAGATTCTATTTCAATCTCCGTGAAGCTAATTCGCAGTTTGAATTCGACCTCGACCTTGCCGTTGAGCAGTCCTCAAAAAATCCCGTATTCTACGTTCAGTATGCCCATGCGAGAATTTGCAGCCTCCTCACTAATCTGGCTGCCGAAGGAAAAGCGGTTCCCGATACCGCTGACTTTACACTCCTCAGCGATCCTCACGAAACTGAGCTTATCCGTCACCTGGCTTCCTTCCCTCATGAGATCGAACAGGCTGCAAAAAATTACGATCCGTCTATAATGACAAGATATGCAGTTGAGCTGGCTACCCTCTTCCACAGGTTCTACGATTCGTGCAGCGTTAAAAATGCTGAAACACCAGAGCTTCTGGCTGCAAGAGGTCTGCTTTGCACTGCCGTTCGTCAGGTGCTTAGAAACGTTCTGGATATGCTTAAGATCCAGCATCCGGACAAAATGGGCGAAAACGAAAACCAGACCGAAAAGAACGTAAAGTATCAGCAGAACAAGGATAAGAACAGCTGATATGAATCTTTTCATTTATTACATTTTGAAAGCCTAAAAGTTACTTTTTGGTTACAAATAAATACCGTGAATTGTTATTTCACACAATTTTCACATTCAAAATCTGTCACAAATGCGGGTTTTTCAAAGAAATTTAACATTTTGTTAACAACTTATTCACATATATGTGTTACAATTTGTAATATATTGATCCTCCTTTGAAAAACTATTCAGCTGAGGCTGTGCATAAATATTAAAATTTAAAGAAGGGATGTCAATTATGTCCAACAGATTATTTCAGGGTTTAGTTCATCAGATGCGTGATACCATCGACGCTACTATCGGTGTTGTCGATGAGACCGCTACTATCATTGCGTGCAGCGATCTCACTAAAGTCGGCACCACTAATGAATTTGTTTCTCTCGATCTCAGCGATTCTCACGATATCTTTATCCGTGACGGCTATACCTATAAGCCCTTCGGCTCAAGAGTAAAGCCGGATTATGCTGTATTCGTTGAGGGCGTTGACGATGCTGCCGCTAAATATGCCAGCATTCTCGCTATCACTCTTTCAAATATAAAACAGTACTACGACGAGAAATATGACAGAAGCAACTTCATCAAGAACGTTATCCTCGACAACGTTCTCCCCGGCGATATCGTCATCAAAGCAAGAGAACTCCACTTCAATGCCGAGATCAGCCGTGCTGTTTTCCTCATCAGGATCGTTTCAGCTAATGATATCTCCGCTTATGATGTTATCCAGAACCTCTTCCCCGATAAGAACAAGGACTTCGTTTTCAATATAACTGAAAGCGATATCGTTCTCGTTAAGGAGCTTAAAAGCACTGTTGACTCCAAGGATCTGGAAAAGC
>CAMNFW010000131.1 GCA_946537565.1 uncultured Ruminococcus sp.
ACTATTTCCTCTGTTGATTCCCTTACCAGCGCTGTTCAGGAGCTGATATATTCAGTTGCTGATAATCTCTACTGTGAACCGGCTGATTATTATTTCTCGGAAAATCCCGGTCTCAGCCTTTCTTCGCTGACCTTTATCTCTTCGTCTGATAACCCGCAGATGCTCGAATTCTTAGACGATAATATCGACGCTGACACCAAAAATGCAGTCATCGTTCTTAATTCTAAGGAGGAGGCTGATAAGCTTTCCGCCGGCTATGCTGATATCAGACTCATTCCTGTTGTTATCGGCAGGATCACTTCATCAATCAAAGATATTGAGCTTTAAGGATATAATATGAAAAATAAGGTACAACAAAATTCCAACGGCATTAATATCTGTGACAGCATTGTTATGTCAGTAAAAAAGAAACGCAGCAATATGCGGAGCGTCATCACTGTCCTGATCGCCGTTGCAGGTTATATCTCTGTTATCTGCGCTTTCCTCAGTATGTTCAGCTTCAATTATGACCATAAGGTATTGTGGCTGAGCATTATTGGCTTCACTGTTGTCTATTCAGCTCTTTCACTCATTGGCAAAAAAGGTATGTGGGTGGTGCTGGCAAGTATTATCGGATTAATGATTTTCGCCTATAAATCCATTGATACGCTGGCTACCGGCTTCAAGTATATGTATAACTCAATTTATCACGATGCCTTTAAAACTCAGATAAATTATTACAAATACCTCGACCCCGACAAGGAGATAGGCGCTGTCACTGCTTTCTTTGTTTTTGCCGCTGCATTTATTGCTATTGTTGTGTTCGTGTTTACGATCTATCATATCAATATGCTGCTGCCCTTTGCCGTCACATTCCCGCTGGTGGAGATCGGACTGTTCCACGGTATGAAGCTGCCGGTTTTCTGGGGTGTGCTTTGTGTCGGCTACTGGATAGCTCTCTTCTCTATGTCAGCTAATGAAATGGGCGAATATTCCGGCGGTTCCGGCGGCTTCGTCCGGAAAGAAAACCTCTTCTTCCCCAAACGCCAGATGCGCCTTAAGGTAACAGAAAAATGCGGCTTGTTTGTTTGGTCAGCTATTGTTATCACCGGTCTGCTTTCTGCCGGTATCCTCAAAATTTCCGGCTATAAGCGCAGCGAAAAACTGAACCAGACCCGTATTGATGTCAGAGATGCTGTAAACTCATTCTCCCTCGAAAATTTCGCCGAAAGTATCTCCAATATCACCAGCGCTTTCGGTCTTACTTTTAAATACGATACCCATAAGCTGGGTAATGTGGATCACCTGAGATATAAGGACAAAACTGAACTCGTTATCCATATCGATAAGCCTTTCATCGGCGTTATCCGTGATAATTACAGCACCGCCCTTTACCTTAAAGACTATAACGGCGCTGTCTACAGCGATAACGAATGGAACAGCATAGATGATAAGATCTATGAAAACCAGCTGTTCGACTATTTCAAAAAATATAATATCTATCCCCAGGATTTCACCGGTCTGTTTTCCGGCGGTATCGCTGTAGGTGAACCGGAATATTCCATTGATATCACCTCAAAGCTTAAGAATAACCATTTCTATACCCCTTACGGTGTCGTCAGCTTCGACAGCATCGACCATGTCAATGATACGATCGTTACCCCAAAGGATAAAAAAAGCAAGCTCTCATCCTACAGCTTTATCACCCCTGATCCCCTGCTCTTCTCCGGAAAGAACGCTGTCAGAAATGTATACTCCGCTGATGAAATTTCAGACGATGATGTGCGGAATGCTATTATCGAATTCTGCGAGGATAACGGTCTGTTCAGCTACGATCACTATTTCGCTGTTGACTCTGAGGTCACAAGAGATATGTCATATATGTATGACAATCCTGAGCTTATCTATGCTCAGCTCCTTGAATCCGGCTACGCCAATTTCGTTTACGATCAATACCTGAAAGTCCCCGATACCAGCGAATTGAATGAGGTCAGAAATGCTTTCTCCGACCTTATCGAGGAAGGCAGAAATGCTCAGACTATTTCACAGAAAATTGATGTCCTCAATAAACTCAGAGACAGGATATCAGGTATGGCTGAGTATTCTCTTGACCCTGGCAAAACCCCTTCAAACCGTGATTTCATCAACTATTTCCTGCTGGAAAATAAAAAAGGCTACTGCACTCACTTCGCTACCGCCGGTGTTATTATCGCAAGAATGATGGGTATCCCTGCAAGATATGCCACCGGTTATATCATCGTCGGTGAGGATTTCAATGAGCTTACTGTCAACGCTGACGGAAGCTATACCTTCGATGTCAAGGATAACCGTGCCCATGCCTGGGCTGAGATCTATGTGGATAATTTCGGCTGGGTACCATATGAATTCACCGCCGGCTTCTCCAGTGAAGCTATCGTCACTACAGTCGCTCAGCCGGAAGATGAATCCACCAGCCAGGATTCCACCACCACCGCTGCTGATGAACCTAAAAGCTCAGCACCTGCTTCCAATGACACCACCCGTGCTTCGACTACTAACCCGGTTACTTCTACCGCTGCTGCTACAACTACTGAAGCTGCCGGTATTCCAGGTATTCCGGGCGGTCACGGCGGTTCTCGTATACCGAATTCCGTTAAAACCGCTTTCAAACTCATTCTCACCGCTGCTGCTCTGATCGGTGCTGTCCTGCTAAGACGCTTCATTATCCTCAGATTAAGACGCATTCACTTTACCTCAGGTCCCGTTCAAAAGCAGATCGGCTCGATCTATTCATACACCGAAAAGCTTATCAGTATCCTCAATGTAAATAAAGAGGATATGTCCTACAAAGAATTCTCAGAAACAGCTGAAAAAACTCTGTCCGGTGTTTATTTCTCCCAGGGAGAGTTCAGCAGATTCGTTGATCTTTCTCTCTGCTCAGCTTTCAGCTCCGGCTCGATCTCTAAGGAAGATACTGATTCGTGCAGATCCTTCGCTGATTCTCTCGCCGGAAATATCTACAGCAGATCAGGTAAGCTTAAACAGCTGTATCTGAAATATATCAAAGTTATTATTTAGGAGGTCTTTAAAAATGAAAAGTATTAAAGCTAACAGTATCGTCAAAGGCATCGCCATCATTGTCCTGGGTATTATTATCGCTTTCCTGCCTGATGTTATCAACAAACTGTTCTACATCATCGGCATCGGTGTGATAATCTACACCATCGTCAAGTCCATCATTGATATCATCAATACCCCGTCAAATAAGAACAAGATCATCGCTCAGGGCATTATATGGCTGATTATCGGTATCCTGTTCATCTATCTTCCCCATATCATCGGCACTGCTATCCCCGTTATCGGAGGAATGATAATCGCTACGATCGGTGTTGAACGCTGCTTTGAAGCTTATAATCAGTTCAAGGGCGGTTTCAATAACTGGTACATAAAAGGAATTTTCGGCGCTGCACTTGTACTTGTTGCACTATTCCTCATCTTCAAGCATCATGAAGCAAGCAATGCCCTCAGAGTTATTATCGGTATCATTCTCATGATAATCGGCGGTCTTAATATCTTCTCCGACCTTAAATTCGGCGGAAACTCAGGCAATGGCGGAGTTATTGACGTTGACAAGTTCGAGGAAAGATGATCCTCCTGTAACAAAAAATCCCGGAAGCAGCTATAAACTGCCTCCGGGTTATTTTTTTTACCTATCTGAATACCACTGTCAGCACATAATTGTGATCGTTGTTCTGATAATAAATGTTGTCGCCAAATTCCAGCTCATCTGCTATGTCCCATATCCTGTCTTCCCCGAACAGATCATTTACAGCAGCTTCATAGGATCCCCAGTCAGCAAACATTATATCTGCTCTTCCAGTATCCTTGTACTTTCGCATTATCTCTGCCACTGAATCAAAATCATAGCTTTCAAGATAATCTCCGTTCACTACATAATAATTCTCAGCCATTGAGCTGCATTCAGGCACGAAAAGATTATCATTTCCCAGTTCATGTGACCTGTACAGTATTTCATCGTTGATCAGAAAATAATCATGTATGATCTGCTGCTCTGATTCACTGCTGCTCTGGGGATCGTCCCAGGTTATATCGACCCAGTAATCCTCATTGTTTATCTCAACATAATTCCAGGCGTGCGATTCACCGTCAGCTATACCTGAACAGATGCCTGATCTTATTCCCAGCCTGTTGAGTATGAAGGTATAAGCCTCAGAATATCCCTGGCATATGGCTGAACCATTTACAAGGCAGCCGTATGCTGTTGCACAGATCCCTGTTGAACTCATCGCCGCTCCCTCAAAATCATAAACTGTACTGTCAATGATAATGTCATGAGCTGAAAGTGCTTTCTGATAGTCTGTGCTGTCCTCCGGTATCATGGATACTATCTCGTCTGCTCTCGCTGTCAGCTCATTGTACATTCGTCTGAGGTCATCTTCTGAATAATCATCTATATAGCCGACTGTGATATCAACATGGTCCTCATACATCGTATAGCTCCAGTTATTCACCCAGAAAATATCAGGTCTTATATCATCTAAAGTGAAAAACGCATTGTCGATCTCAGGACTTTCCGCATAAGCATTGTATGTAAAGGTCTGGTGAAACTGCTCCAGCTCCGATACTATGAAATCATACAGCTCATCAGTTTCAGCTGTTATTTCTCCGGTATCTGATGTTTCAGCAGCAGGCTTTGCCTCAGCTGTTTCTTCGGCAGCAGAAGTTATCTCAGGCTCGGTCTGCGCTGACGTAACTTCGGAGCTGACGCTATCTGAGGTGGAAAATGCAGATCCACAGCCTGTGAACATCAATACCATCATCAGAACCGCTGCTGCAATCGTTGTTTTTTTCATTTCATCTCTCCTTGATCTGCGGTAATAATGCAAAATGCCGCCATTCTGCTGATGACGGCATTTTTTATCAGTCTGCAATAAATGCAGCAAATGCTTTGTATGCCATATAAAGGTCGATCTTAGAAATGATCTCGAAGGGTGCGTGCATTGAAAGCACCGGCACACCCATATCTATTGTATCTACATTGAGATTTGCAATGTATGCAGCTACTGTTCCGCCGCCGCCGGCATCTACCTTGCCCAGCTCGCCGGTCTGCCAGATCACATTATCTGAATCCATAAGCCTGCGGATACGTCCTGCAAATTCTGCTGAGGCATCTGATGTGCCGGACTTTCCTCTTGCACCGGTATACTTTGTGATACAAACTCCCTTGTTTACATATGCACTGTTATTGCGCTCATTTACCTCCGGATAATTCGGGTCAAAGGCTGCGTTTACATCTGCTGAAAGACACTCAGATGCTGAAAGTACATCTCTTCCGTCTGAGCCTAATGCCTCTGCTAAATCTGCAATGAAATATTTCAGATATGCTGAACGAAGTCCTGTATTACCGTCACTTCCGGTTTCTTCCTTGTCAGTCAGAACTGTAACAGTTGTATGAACAGGGGTCTTGCAGTCGATAGCAGCCATAAGTGCCGGGAATGAACAGCAGCGGTCATCGTGACCATAGCCGCCGATGAGACTTCTGTCAAATCCTACGTCCTTTGACTTGAATGCCGGTACAGCTTCAAGCTCTGCGGATATGAAATCTGCCTCGGTGATGCCGTATTTTTCAAACAGAAGATTCATTATGTTAAGCTTCACTGCCTCGCTGCATTCGTCCTCAAGAAACGGTCTTGAACCTATCAGCAGATTCAGGTCTTCGCCTTTGATAAGCTTTGCACCTGTGCGCTGCATCTGTTCTGCGGCAAGATGCGGAAGAAGATCTGTTATACAGAATACGGGATCGTTCTCGTCCTCGCCTATCCTTACTGTTACTGCTGAGCCGTCAGCTTTGATGATCACACCGTGAAGTGCCAGAGGTATCGTTGTCCACTGATACTTCTTGATCCCGCCGTAATAATGGGTCTTGAACAGTGCAAGCTCATTGTCCTCGTAAAGCGGATTCTGCTTAAGGTCAAGTCTCGGTGAATCTATATGCGCTGCACAAAGTCTTACACCTTCCTCGATCGGCGCTGTTCCGATAACTGAAATAAGCACGGATTTTCCACGGTTTACCTTATATATCCTGTCGCCGGCTTTAAGCTCCATGCCCTTTTTGTAAGGTACAAAGCCAGCTTCTTCAAGTCTCTTTACAGCTTCAATTACGGCTTCACGCTCAGTTTTTGCGCTGTCAAGAAAAGACTTATAGCTTTCAGCAAAGGCATAAGCTTTTTCAGTTTCCACGTCACTTATCAGGCC
>CAMNFW010000132.1 GCA_946537565.1 uncultured Ruminococcus sp.
ATCGGAGCTGAACTCTGGCAGCAGGTCATTGGAGCTGAAAAACAGCTGTTCACCGGGCTGACGCCTGATAGCGGATTTAGAAAGGATAGGCATAACATCGTCACCGAAGCGGAAGGGGAGTTTATCGGTGAAGCTTCCGTTAGCGGAGTTGATGAAGGAGCGGGTGAGGATAATATTCATACGGCGCATCTTATATATAAAATAGGTATAATTATCCAGGCGGTCGGCGAAGTCGGAGAAATTATCCACATTAGTGATATCGAAGAGCATATCACTGAACATCCAGTTAGTCTGAAACCGCTGATTGATTTTGACTTTACGCTGGATAGTTTTGCGGAGCTTAGGGTCTTCGCAGCAGCCGCAGCTTTCGCCGATTCGTATAGAGCCGTTTTCATTTGGAACACGGCTGCAAATTTTACCGGTGATAATTCTGTACAGTCGGCGGAAAGCCTCAGCGCCCAGCTGAAAATTAGGTCGGCTGTAGCTGGTTATGGAGGGAGAAGCGCTGTAACCGTCTTCCGAGGCATCGTAACCTACAACGGCAATATCGCCGGGTACGTTTATACCGCCAGCGATAAGTTCGCTGCTGAGGGCGATAGCCATGATATCGTTGCCGCAGACAACAGCTTCCGGGCGATCTATCTGACCGGAGACGATTTTTCTGGCGATATCCTGAGCGATATTCTTCCAGAAGTCGCCGTAGAAGCAATAGCTTTTATCGAAGTACAGACCATTTTTTTTCATAGAATTTTTATAGCCGTTAAGTCTTTCCTTAGAGGAGTAATACTCTTTTGGACCGGTGATGCAGTAGATTTTTTTCTTTCCGTGAACGTTTATGAGGTGGTCAGTGAGTTCCTCGAAGGCGACGCTGTCGTCGATAGAAGTTGACTCAAAGCTTCTGTGGTCGCCGGAATCCAGGAGCATAACGGGCTTACCGGTAGAAGCGAGGAGGCTGTCGATATAATTTCTTATAGTGTCACCAAAAAAGGTATTTCTGTCGTAGAGAAATCCGTCAAATTTGCTGGACATAACGAGTCTGAAGATATTTTTTTCAGACTGTTTATGTTCTGAGTCAGCGTAGAAGTTATGAAGGGGAGCGATAACAGCGACATCGCAGTTGCTTTTGAAGGCCTGGGAGATAATACCTCTCAGAATTTCCTCCTGGAAGTCAACATGGCAGTCGGTGATGATAACTCCGATGAGGAGCCGTTTTTTCATAGAATCCTCCGTTCGGGAAGTGTTCAGAATAGTGTATGCAAGTGGACGTGACGAGTTTTTTATATATGAAATATTGTATCATAGTTTTAAGGAAATTGCAAGAGAATTTTGAATAATAATATATTATTTCAAAAAAATCTTCTTAAAATGATAGTATTATCAATTGTAAAGAGGAAATAGTTTTTGTATAATATTATTGTAAACAAAATGTGAATCGGTTTTAGAAATTTAAAAAATAAAAATATTTAGAAGAATGGGATTGGTGCATATGAGAAAAAGGTTCAAACGTCTTGCGGCGGCGTTGTCCTCCTTGATGATAGGAGCTTCAGCTGCGGCAGTTCCGACATCTTCTTTGTTCACAGCCTCAGCCATTGTCAACAACCAGACGGGGAATGTTCTGGAATATCTTGACCGTGGAATATGTGCGGTAAATACCGGCTCAGGAATGCTGGTAAGCTGGCGCTGGTTGGGAAATGATTCAGACACAGCTGTTTTTAAGCTTTATCGTGACAACACGCTGATCTATACAAGTGAAGGAAATTCCTCCACCTGTTACCTTGACAAGAGCGGAAGTTCAAAGTCAGTATACCGGGTGGATACATATTCCGGCAGCAAGCTTACAGGCTCAGAGACCTGCAAGATAATTTCAAACAATACATATTTTGACGTTCCGCTAACACCGCCTACAGCCTCCGGAGTTACATATTCACCTAATGATATGTCAGTCGGAGACGTTGACGGTGACGGACAATATGAGCTGTTCCTCAAATGGGATCCCTCAAACTCAAAGGACAACTCACAAAAAGGCAAGACCGATAAGGTATATATCGACTGCCTGAGACTGGACGGAACAAGGCTCTGGAGAATCGACCTGGGCTGGAATATCCGTGCAGGCGCACATTATACTCAGTTTTATGTAGGAGATTTCGACCTGGACGGAAAGGCTGAAATGACCTGCAAGACCGGCGACGGAACAATTGACGGTACTGGAAAAGTAATAGGCGACGGCTCCAAGACCTATCGTGACGGCAACGGTTTTATCTACTCAGGACCTGAATATTATACCCTCTTTGACGGAGCTACCGGTGCAGCTCTTGACACCATTAACTATGAGCCGGGCAGAGGCGACCCGACCAAGTGGGGCAAGAGTTCAGACAAGACCAATCGTGTTGACAGATTCTGGGGAACAGTTGCATACCTGGACGGTGTACATCCCTGTATTGTTACCGGCAGAGGCTACTACGGACGAATGACAGCCACTGCATACAAGGTTGAAAACAAGAAGCTCGTAAAGATGTGGATGTTCGACACCGGAACCAGCACCTCAGCTGCCGGATACGGCTGCGGAAACCATAACAGTATGCCGGCAGATGTTGACGGTGACGGCAGACAGGAGATAATCACCGGAGCTGCTGTGATTGATGATGACGGCAAGCTTTATTATACCACAGGTCAGGGACACGGCGATGCAATGCACGTTGGTGATCTTGACCCGACAAATCCGGGACTTGAAGCGTGGATATGCCATGAAGAAAAGGCTTCCGGCTATGGAGTATCACTTCTTGATCTTGATCAGAAGAAGATCATCTATCACCAGAACGGTGCAGGAGATACCGGACGCTGCTGTGCGGATAATGTATGGGCGCAGAATCCCGGAGCAGAGTGCTGGGGCAATAAGCTTTCAGATAATTCAACGCCAGTAGTTGATACAAAGGGCAATACTCTCAGCTGCCGCAGACCGGCGATAAACTTCCTGAGCTACTGGGACGGCGATCTTGAAAGAGAGATCCTTGACGGTTATACCGATTCTCCGGCAACTATCACAGATATGAACGAGAACGGCACCCTCAGTAATATCCTTACCACTGACGGTTATTATACCTGCAACACCACTAAAGGTACGCCTTGTCTTTCAGCTGATATTTTCGGAGACTGGAGAGAAGAGCTTATCGTAAGAGCAGCAAATCATAATTCAGTCAGAATTTACTGCACACCGTATGCTACCGATTATCGTGTGACAACTCTCATGCACGATTCACAGTACCGTATGCAGGTTTCCTCACAAAACACAGCTTATAACCAGCCTCCTCACACCAGCTTTTTCATGGGTACAGGATATGATCTTCCTGCACGCTGCGGCTACAATGTAAACGGAAGCGCAGTTAATATCGGAAAGCCCGGAGCTGAGATAAATGAGGCGCATAAGTACATGATAAGAAATGTCAACAGCGGACTTTACCTTGAAGCTGCTGAGGACACAGTTTCCAACGGCACAAATGTGCAGCAGGGCAATAATGAATCAAATGATATATGGGAAGTAAAGTCCGCAGGCGGCGGCTACTATTACATTTATCATTATGGTGCTGACAGTCAGCAGACACATCTTCTTGACGTTGACTATGGAAAAACCGAAAACGGTACAAATATCGGCATCTGGACTGATACAGAAAGTGATGCTCAGCTTTATAAATTTGTAGACAACGGCGACGGCACATATACAATATGTACCAAAGCTTCCGGCGATGACAGCTGTATTGGAGTAACTGGAGCTTCAAAGGACAGCGGCGCAAACGTTGTTGAATGGGAATGCAACGACAGCAATGACCAGAAGTGGACACTGGAAATAAAGGTGCTGCCTTTTGACGGTTCACTTTTTAAGAATGTTCTTGTAAAGGACAAAGACAATTATCAGAGCTGGCAGATCAGCTCAGCCACAAAGACAGGCAGTCTGGTATTCGGAGACCGTGACTTTACCTTCACATCTCTTCCGGATCAGCTCAGCGGCGGAGAATCACTGCTGACAGCCTGCAATTCCAAGAACGCCTCCGGTGATCTTGCAGAGTTTACAGCCGGTGCAGATATGAACGCATATGTACTCATTGACCAGAGAAACACCGGTGAACTAAGCTGGCTCAGCGGCTTCACAAAGACAGATATGACCGCAGCTTCCAGCAATGATGTAGTGTTTGATATTTATCAGATGCAGCTTAACGCAGGCGATACCGTTATATTAGGCAATAACGATATGACCGGCAATGTTGTGAACTACACAGTAATAGGCAAGAAGCTTCCCGAAAGCGGAAAATATGTAAAATCACTTACAGCTAAGGACGCTGACAACGGCAGCGACTGGAGTCTTCGTGAAACAGCAGAAACAGGCAGTGCTGTTTACGGCGATCGTGATGTAACATATACAGCTCTCCCGGAGTCAGTTTCCGGAGCGGAGTATATTGAAACCGCCTGTGATTCCAAGAACGTGGACGCAGAGCTGGCAGAGTTCACAGCTGGTGAAGATATAGAGATATATGTACTTATCGACCAGCGTGTGGCAGCAATTCCTGAGTGGCTGAACAGCTACACCAGAACAGGCGATACAGCAGCAGCTTCAAATGATGTTGTGTATGATGTGTACAAAAAGAGCGCAAGCAGCGGAGAAACCGTTATATTAGGCACTAACGGACAGTCCGCAGGCTGTGTAAGCTATACAGTTTTTGTAAAGGGCAGCGAGATCGAGCCTGTTACAGAAACTACAACTCTTGATGAAGAGAACGTGCTTTACGGAGATGCAAACTGTGACGGAAAAGTTACCGTAGCAGATGCAGTTTCGATTCTCCAGCACATAGCGCTCAGAGAAAAATATGAGCTTACCCCGCAGGGTCTTAACAATGCAGATGTAAATCTGCGTGGCAACGGCGTAACACCACAGGACGCATTGTCTATCCAGAAGCTGGACGCAAATGTTATAACCAGTCTTCCGGAGTCATATAATAATTGATTTTCCCTCTCAATATAATATCCCTCCCGAAAACTCTCCCTTAGGCAGGAGAGTTTTCATTTTATACGGATAATTTTAAGGGCAGTAAGTTTTGCTGGGGGAAGAGCTTGATTTTAATGGGAATATGTGTTATTATAATGGTATATCAAAATGAATAAAGGGCACCTTAAAAAACCATCTGATCTTTCTTGAAAGCGGTTTTTCGGAGGTGCCTTAAAGGAGTTATTATGCTTGCAAGCCTGACTGATATAAATAAGTTTTACAACGGCACTCAGCTGCTGAGAAATGTCTCGCTGACAATTGATGAAAATGACAAGATCGGACTTGTCGGAAATAACGGCTGCGGTAAATCTACGCTTCTGAAAATACTAACCGGATCTGTTGAGCCGGACCGCTTCACAGAAAAGGACGGGATCGTTTCGCTTGCTTCAAAAACAACTATCGGCTATCTTGAACAGATGGGCGGACTTGATTCTGAAAACACCGTCATGGAGGAAATGCAGAAGGTTTTCGAGCCGATACACCGGGCAATAGAGAGAATGCGTGAGATCGAGCTGGAGATCGAGCTGGGCGATGATTCCTCAGCCGACGAATATCAGCAGCTCACATCATGGGTGGAAGCTAATGACGGCTACAACACAGAAGTGAAGATACGCACTATCCTTAGCGGCATGGGATTTTCCGAGGAGGAGCTGAAAAGAAGGGTTTCCGGTTTCAGCGGCGGTGAAAAGACGAGACTGTGTATTTCAAGGCTTCTGCTGGAGGAGCCGAATCTGCTGATACTTGACGAGCCGACGAACCACCTGGATTTCCGGACGATCATGTGGCTGGAGGATTATCTTCGCAGTTACCGTGGAGCGGTGCTGATCGTATCCCATGACCGGTATTTTCTTGACCGTCTCTGCACGTCCATATGCGAGATAGAAAGGGGAGTTCTCCGCCGTTATAAAGGAAATTATTCAGCCTTTATACGTCAGCGGGAGGCAGATGATGTCCGCCGTGAAAAGGAGTATGAGCAGCAGCAGAAGGAAATTGCCAAAATGGAGGACTATGTTGCAAGAAATCTTGTCCGGGCATCTACAACGAAAATGGCCCAGAGCCGCCGTAAACAGCTGGACAAGCTTGACCGTATCGAAAAGCGTTTTCATGACACCAAACAGGCAAAGATCCATTTCACCTATACAACTGAA
>CAMNFW010000133.1 GCA_946537565.1 uncultured Ruminococcus sp.
AGCTTTAAGTCTCTCCTCAAATTCACCTCTGTACTTTGCACCAGCCACAAGTGCGCCCATATCCAGTGAGAACACCTTTCTGTCCTTAAGGCTGTCCGGCACATCTCCTGCAACTATACGCTGAGCAAGTCCTTCAGCAATTGCAGTTTTTCCGACACCAGGCTCACCGATAAGCACCGGATTGTTTTTAGTTTTACGGGAAAGAATACGGATAACGTTTCTTATCTCGCTGTCTCTTCCGATAACCGGATCCAACTTATTTCTCTTAGCAAGTCCAACCAGCTCCTGACCATACTTAGTGAGAACATCGTAGGTATCTTCCGGATTTTCACTGGTAACACGGGTATTTCCACGCACTGACATAAGAGCGCTGAGGAAGCTGTCCCTGTTGATATTAAAGGTCCTGAACAGCTGACTGACCATACTGTCCTTGCAGTCGATCAGTGAAAGCATGATATGTTCAACGGAAACGAACTCGTCCTTCATATTGTCAGCGATAGTTTCGGCATTGGAAAGAACTCTGTCACCTTCAAGGGAAATGCCGATATTGCTGCTTCTTCCGCTGCCTGTTACCTTTGGCAGAGAAGAGATCTTCTTATCCGTCTCGCTCTCAAAAATGCTGCTGTCGATATTCATTTTCTTAAGCAGCTGAGGTATCAAGCCATTTTCCTGTTTAAGCAGTCCAGCCAGAAGATGAACAGGCTCAATGATCTGATTTGACTGCATAACAGCGATACTCTGGGCTTTCCTTACTGCATCAGCTGATTTCTGTGTAAATCTCTCTGCATTCATAACATATCCTCCTTATTATACTAACTTACTATACTATTATAATATATATAACCGATTGTATACACATCTTAGCTAAACTACATATTTATCCAGCATATTCCGATAGGATTCTTCAAGCTCCGGCATATGAAGGACAAAGGCATCTCTGTCAGCAAGAAACAGCATCAGCGAACGGTCAAAATCTGAGATATAATCACAGATAGCTTCCGCAGCTGTTTCCTCGAACATACCCTCAGTGTGATAAAGTCCCCGTGAGAAAGCGCCTCTTCCCAGTGCGGCGGTATAATCATCGTAGCCACGCTCAGCCAGGCACTTCATTTCCATTTCACACCGGTACTTGAAGAACGAAGTACACTGATCAAGAAGCTGAGAATTCTGGGTGCGAATGCTGACATTGAGCTTTCCGAGGAATCTGTCCGGCTCTCGTTTAAGCTCCACACGGTAATTAATAGTCGGGTGGTATTTATATTGCAGTGCAGTGCGGAAGGTCAATGCAGAAGCTGTGCGCTGCTGGAGCTGAAAGCTGCCGTTGATGAGGGCAGTCACCTGGTTGAAGATATCACGCATACGCATTTCCGGAGTAAGGCAGGAGAAATGCTCAGCGAGGATCTGATTTATGAGGTTTGAGCGGCTTGTACCGAGCCGGCAGGCTTCCTCATCTACAGCACGGATAACATCGTCCATAAGAACGAGACTGTAAATGCTCTTCTTCATACTTCTCGCCTCCTTTATATAAATCATATCACGTTTTAATGAACTTGTCAAGCGAATTATTAATATTTCACACAATTTTCACATTGGACAGATTTTCATATCATTCACATTATATTTCGAGAAGTGAAGCTCCCTGTTTATCTGCCTGTTACCGTTCATTTCCCATAAAAAACAGGGAGCAGCTTTTTTTGCTGTTCCCTGTGGTCACACACTATACTTTCACTTAAAAAGCCTCAATACGACTGCTCTCGCCCTCAGGCTGAAAAAAGCAAAAAAATGCTTCCCTTTCGGGAAGCGATTCGATCCATACGGTAATACCGTTTAGCACTGAGGACCGAGCCATAGATAAATAGTTAAAATAAGTTATTGAGAATAGAAAACATGAAAAAATTACAAATGAAAGGGATTAGTTTTATTTATGAACTAATTCTATTTCTATGGCGTGCACTTGAATTCATATTCAATATCAAGCACATGAGAGGGGAGGGTACTTGATATTGAATACCAATAAACTTCAATTGCTGTTAATATTATATTGCAAAAGCGAAAAATTGACAATATATATTAGTACACAAAAATATAAAAAAGTGTACTTTTGAACAGATTTTCAGAAATTTTATTGTTAATTTATTATGTATTTGTTCTATTTATTTCTTTATTAATATTTAATTAATACAAATTCAGCCGTTTTGCACAATAATATTATTACAAATAGTGAAAATTAATTATACTCACTTAAAACAATAAAAGTAAAAAACTGCCGCCCAATATGAACAGCAGTTTCATCATTTATGAAATTACAAACAGATTCTGTCCGTCTTCAACAGTGAACTCTTCCGAGGGATTTCCGTCAACATAAGCTGTGAATGCCGCTCCGGCAGTGATATCCGGTGACAGCATCAGCAGACATTTGAAATTATTTTGAGGTGCAAAGCTTGCATACTCCGTTCCGTTAAGCACAAAACCAACTTGTGTTCCGGCTGCACAGCCGCTGTCATAGTTCACAACAATATAAGGATTCGAGAATGTGGTCGGCGGCGATACCTTATTTCCTGCCGCATACACCTCACCGCCTGTGTAATTGAAAGCGCCGTAAGCATAGATCGAGCATTTCTCTTCCTTAGTACCGCCGGAAACGATAGTCTTTCCGCCGTTGATATTCACAGTGCCCTTGGACTTGATACCATTTGTTCCGCCCTTTATAGTCAGCTCACCGTCGTTGATCGTTATGTCATCATGAGCGAAGATGCCGGATTTTATGGAGTTTATCGTATACACTCCTCCCTCAATTATTACATCATCATCACTGGCGATGCCATGTGCATTTCCGGAATTTATCTCAAGGCTGCCTGAGCCTTTGATCCTGAGAGTATCATTTGAGAAGATAACTCCGTCATTGATCTTGTCGCTTCCACCGTCGCTGAGATAGTTCACACTTCCGTCAGCCAGTTCAATATTGCATTTTTTCGCCTCATATACAAGTATTGCAGGACCTGTCGAGCAGGAAATATCCACTCCGTCAAGAACAAGCTTTACCTTGTCCTCGGTGGCTGTACTAACATAGATCTGTCCGTCCGCAAGACTGCCTGTGAAATGATAGTCTCCGCCGGCTGAAACTACGATCTGACTGCCGTTAACAGTTACATTATCTCCGGTGTATGAAAGTGAACTCAGGTCGATCTCAGCGGTATATTCTGATGCCGGTGTTTCCTCAGCAGGCTGAGTTGCAGCAGCGGTGGTCACAGTCTGGGAATCACCGCTGGCAGCAGTAGTTTTCGCCGTAGTTTTAGCAGTAGTTTTAGCAGTTGTATTTACGGCAGTTTTAGCTGTAGTGACTGCCGGAGTGCCTGCATTTCCGGAGTTGCCGGAAGAACCGGTCTTTTCACTGGCTGAAGTATCAGATTTATTTCCTGAGCCTGTAGATTTTTTTGCAGTTGTAGTTGAAGCGGCATTTTTTGCATTTGCAGCGGCGGTAGTAGTTTCTGCTTTATCTGCCTTATCGGTTTTGTCAGATTTACCGGAAGACTTTTTAGCTGTAGTCACAGCTGCTTTTGTGCTGTCAGTGTTTTCATCATCATCTTCGCTGTCATTGTTTTCATCTTCTGAATCTTCCAGCTCACCGGCTGATACAGATATTGCCTCTTCTTCTGATATCTCGATATTATTATCTGACTGTCCGCAGGAAACCGCTGCCGCAGCCATTACAAGCGCTGAAATTGAAGCTAATATTCTTTTACTGTTCATAGTGATTCTCCTTTATACTTAAGATTTTATCTTAAGAGATATGAACCGATACCCGGCGGTTTCCGGATACCCGTCCATATCCCCTATATGGAAATTGTCAGATCCGCCTAAAGATCTGACAAAATCCAGAGGGAAAAATATATTGAAAGGGAGAGGAAAAATGCGTTCTGCGGGGTGATACTTAAGCTTTATCAGCTCTCGTAGATCTTGTCTTCATACTTGAAGAACACGAGATTGATAGTCATATTGCCGTTAAGGGCACGAAGCTCGTCGATGAATTTTTTCTGGTCGATATCTTCGTTAACATCAACTGCATAGATCAGCTCAAACAGTGTGCCGAAGTTTGTGGTCTTAACTCTTCTGAGCTTGTGGAAGTTTGTATACTTATTGAGAACGGGTTCAAATACGCCCTGATAGTCGAGGTTTTCGGGAATAGTGATCTTAAGTGTCATGTGTCTTGCCTTGGAGCCGCCGAAGTTGATCTCGCTGAGTACGATCATTACTATTGCAAGGATAATGAAGAATACTACTGCAAAGCCGATATATCCGATTCCGCAGGCAACACCGGCTGCCATTGCAAAGAAGATATATGCTATATCCTTCGGATCTCCGGCAACGCTTCTGAATCGTACAAGAGTGAATGCTCCTGCCAGGCTAAGCGCACCGGCTGTGGTATTGATAAGGAGAAGTATCAGTGAAACTATGGTGGGCAGCATGATCATTGTCATGACATAGCTCTGGGAATAGCCTTCTTTTCTGTGGGTGAATATGTAGATCAGGCTGATGAGGAAGCCTATCACTATCGCTGCGCCGACACACAGGAAAAACTCGCCGGCTGTGATCTCTGAGATGGTCGCTGTTGAGGAAGAATCTGCGAAAATATCGCTGTTCTCTGAGTATTTTGATAATACATTTCCAAAAAATCCATTGCTAAACATAATCATACGCTCCTGTTCACTAAAATATTGTTCTGTGCCACTGTTATGCCGGATACATATATCCTGCTGTTCTGCTGTACCTTCTCCTTTACGAAGTTGGTATAAGCCTTTCCGTACTTAGAGAAGCTGGTTTTGTATATTTTCATCTCCGAAAGCTTCTGTATAAGCCAAGCGGGCATTGAATCGGAAACCTTTACTTCCATAAGTCTCTGGTCTGCACCGATAATGTAATTTCCGTAGCTTTCATTAGCCAGTGTCAGATCAAAACGGCGCTCAGTGATCTTGCGGTCGAAGGTGAGACGGAAGTCACCGTTGTCCTTGCCGAAGAAAGCTTCTCTCTGATAGCTGATGTACTGCTTGGGAGCAACGGGATAATTATCCAGAAAAACATCAAGCTCTCTGAAAACCTGCTCAGTGATGTACTTTCTCATTTCGGGCTTTGAACGGTCTGCGAAATAAGCATCTGACTCAGCCAGTGTCATTGAAACTCTTCTCTTTGTAACGATGCCGCCGATCTTCTTTTTGACCTCAAGGAAAACCAGTGAATCAGGCTGAGCCGGAGAGTAGTAGCTGCGAAGTCTCAGCTTTTCCTTGTAGTAGGGTTTTGCGAGGGATTCACGGATAAGGTAATCGTCGGGTGTGTCGTAGTAGATATTGTAGATGCCGTATTCCTTACCGCCGACACAGTATTTATCCGGGTTCATGTACTGAGGAATGACCTCCATGAGACTTTCATACTGTTCCATGTTCAACAAGAACTTTATCTCTTTGCGTGCAAATGTATTAATAGCCATATCTTTCCGGTTACGGTCCTTCGTTTGCCGCTCCGGTTTCAGCTCCTTTCGTTGTTTTCTGATGTTATTATAATGCCCCTATCTTAAAATAATCTTAAAGTTTCTTAAAAAGCGGGATTTATTTTGTGAAAATTGTGTGATAAAAATAATTGCCGGAACAGCAGCTGCAGTAACCTTTTCAGCTTTAAAGAGAAGGAGTCGTAAAGCAAGATAATTTCTTATTATATTAATAAGTGTGCAGAACCAATATCTGATAGTTCTGCACACTTTTTTTATCAGCTTATAGTATTTTCAGGAATGTTAATGGTGACCTTATTTCCGTCATCATCTATATAATAGTAGCAATCGTTTTCCTCATCGTACTCCAGGTCGTAGAGCTTAGTATTAACAGCAACTGATTTGTTGTTTGAACCGCTGCTGCCGGGAGTTACCTTAGTCTCCTGCTTATCCTCCTCAGTGATGATAGTGATATCAACGCCGCCGTCAAAGAGACAATAATCATCGCCGAATTTCTCACGCAGAAGATTTCCCTTATCTATAAGGATCTGTCTCATGAGTATCAGGTCAAAGGAATCAAGTCTGCCGTTTTCGTCAACGTCCCAGAGGGGAGTTCTTTCGTCGGCGGAGAAGTCTATA
>CAMNFW010000134.1 GCA_946537565.1 uncultured Ruminococcus sp.
TTCATAAAGGCTGTTCCGAGAATGTCAAGGTATATGCAGGGCAGCACGAATATATATAATATCTATCTGCGGTATATAGCTCCGGAGGATATTTATGTGTATTCAGTGGACGAGGTTTTTATTGATGCGACAGCTTATCTTGATACTTACAAGCTCACTGCCCATGAATTCACAGTCAAGCTGATACATGAAGTTCTTGATGAAACAGGTATAACCGCAACTGCTGGAATTGGTACGAATCTGTATCTATGCAAGGTGGCAATGGACATTGTTGCAAAGCATATGCCGGCTGATAAGGATGGAGTGAGGATAGCTGAGCTTGACGAATACTCTTATCGCCGCAGGCTCTGGGCACACAAGCCAATAACTGATTTCTGGCGGGTGGGCAAAGGCACTGCACGAAAACTGGAACAATACGGAATGTATACCATGGGAGATGTGGCAAGGTGTTCGATGGGTGAGAAGTATGAACGCAGGAATGAAGATCTGCTGTATAAGCTTTTCGGGAAAAATGCGGAATATCTTATAGATCATGCCTGGGGCTGGGAGCCGTGTACAATGAAGGCAATAAAGTCCTACCGTCCGAGAAATACCAGTATCAGCTCAGGTCAGGTACTGCACTGTCCCTATGAATACGAAGGCGGTAAGCTGATAGCAAGGGAGATGACTGAACTGCTGGTGCTTGATCTTGTGGAAAAGGGAATGCTCTCATCTCAGGCAGTCCTGACTGTGGGATATGATATTGAAAATCTCAGCGACAAGGGAAGGACAATAAATTTTACAGGCAGTACAGTCATAGATCACTATGGACGGCGAGTTCCGGAGTCTGCACATGGTTCTGTAAATTTTGGCAGCTTTACTTCATCTTCAAAAATAATAACAGATTCAGTAGCCGGTCTTTTTGAACGAATTACCGATCATTCAATGCTGATAAGAAGAATAACCATAGCCCTGACTCATCTGATACCGGAGGATCAGCGCCCTGAACAAGAAGAGATCCAGCTGAGCTTCTTTGCTGACAATGAAGCTGTTATTCAGAAAAAAGAAAAAGAACAGCATCGCCTTGCCCGTGAAAAAAAGCTCCAGCTGACGATGATAGAGCTTAAAAAAAAGTTCGGCAGGAATGCAGTTCTTAAGGGAATGAATCTTGAAGAAGGAGCGACCTCTATCCAGCGAAATGAGCAGGTAGGCGGTCATAAGGCATAAAAAACAGCCTCCTGTGGGATACGGAATTTCTCCGTTTCATAGGAGGCATTAATTATCAGCGGATAGTTCCGCCGCCTACAACAATATCTCCGTCGTAGAATACAACAGCCTGACCGCTGGTGACAGCACGCTGCGGCTTATCAAATTCAACACGGTATGTATTGTTTTCATAGTACAGAAACGCAGGCTGTTCAGTCTGGGAATAGCGGGTCTTAGCGGTTATACGCATGGGGGAGGTTATTTCCGGAACCGATATAAGGTTCACATCATCAGCGGTAAGCACTGAGGTATAAAGATCACTTTCAACGCCGAGTGTAACGGTATTTTCGGAGATATTCTTGCTGACCACATAAGCCGGGTGACCAAGCGAGATACCGAGACCTTTACGCTGACCGACAGTGTAATTGATAATACCCTTGTGGGTGCCGAGGATATTTCCGTTGGTATCAACAAACGAGCCTGCCGGAACATCTGCACCGGTAAATTTTTTTATAAACTCAGCGTACTTGCCGTCGGGCACAAAGCATATATCCTGACTGTCAGGCTTTGAGGAATTGACAAGCCCTGCTTTCTCAGCGATCTGACGCACCTGAGATTTTTCAAGACCGCCCAGCGGAAAGAGGGTATGAGCCAGCTGTTCCTGAGTTAAAGCGTAAAGCACATAAGTCTGGTCTTTGCTTTTGTCAGCCGGACGTTTCAGGAGATAGCGATGTCTGTCTTCATCATATTCCCGGACAGCATAATGACCGGTAGCGATATAATCATAATCCAGCTCCAATGCCCGGCGGAGCATTTTGTCGAATTTGCAGTGCCTGTTACATTCAATGCAAGGGTTAGGTGTACGTCCGGAAAGGTAGCTGTCAGCGAACTGCTGCATTACATACTGTCGGAAATTGTCCTTGAAATTAAAGACGATATGTTCAAACCCCAGTCTATAGGCAACACTTCTTGCGTCCATGACATCTGAAAGGGCGCAGCAGGTTTTGCCTTCTTTTTCTGCCTGGACGATATCCTCATCTGAGAAGAGTTTAAGGGTAACGCCCATGACTTCATATCCCTGTTCTCTCAGGAGCAGGGCAGCGACAGAGCTGTCCACACCGCCGCTCATGCCAACCATGACTTTTTTCATATCATTGTCCTTCTTTGAGATCATATTCTGAAAAGGGGGTGAACATCACCCCCATGCCAATACTTTTTTGCAGATCAGTTATTCAGTTTTTTCCGGATCTTCTGGTTTTTCTTCATCATTGGATTCATCAGGTTTATCGGATCCATTGTCATCTTTATTATCCTCGTTGTTATTATCCTTGTTATCAGAAGACTCATCGCCGGATTCCTTATCCTGATCTTTATTTTCGTCCTTGTTATTGTCTTTGTTATCGTCCTTATTCACGTCTTTATCTTCTTCCTTGTTCTCTTCTTCACCCTTGTCTTCATCCTTGAAGAGTTCGGGGCGATTTTCCCGGAGCCATTTATCCTTTTCCTCGTCGGTAGAATAGTCAACGCCGGCAGATTCTTCATTTCCGCAGAGAACAACAGCCTGCTTATTCATTATCTCATAGATTTTCTGGAACTGTTCGATAGGATATTCAGTATTTCCAACAAGAGGGTCAGCGGTATAAACAATACTCTTATCCATATCGTAGCCGTAGATAGTAACGCAGTGCTGGTACCAGTTGAAGTAAAAGTCCTCACCGCAGCCAAGCTTAAAGGCGAGTGTAGGATAAGTTTCACGCATATCAATAGTAACCCAGACAATGACGGGTCTGCCCTGATCTATCTGATAAAAAAGATCGGTAAAGTCGGTATCCGTGAGATCTTCAGCATACCAGTCCGAGGCGAGATAATCGAAATAATCCCCGGCAGTTTTGATAATGACCGGAGCATTGCAGCCGAAGCCGTTATCTGCATGAGGGTCACCGAGATATGCCTCATTCATGGTGTTGTAGCCATTATAATCAAGAGGGAGAAAAACATCAGCCATCTCAACCTTATCCGCATCGAATCCGTAATAACGCAGGGTCTGGGTGAGGGAGGTTATTTCGCAACCTGTAGGAAGCTCAGGCTTCTGCATGACAGTTTCAAAGTCCAGTTTTTTGCTGCCTTTGGGTTTATAGTCAGAAGGTGCTGAGAAATTTACTTTAAGCTTTTCGGGAGCGCCAAAAGTAGTAGGTTCTGTAGGTACCTCAGTAGAAGCTGGGGCAGTAGTTTCAGCAGCAGTAGTCTGCTGAATGAGAGCATCCAGAGCGTCAGGTGAAATAACCGAGCCAGCCAGTTCGACTGTTTTTCCGCAGGAAGAAAGAATGACTGCGGATAATATGGCAGCAGCCGCCGCACAAAAATACTTCTTCAAATTAATTTACTCCAAGTCTATCATAATTTTTGCCCTGAAATCCTCACGGGCAGAGGTGACCGTATCAAGAGCGAGACCGAAGAGGTCGGAGGCACGGCCTTCAAGCTCAGCAAACCGCCTTGAGAAGCGGTTTTTTTCTGAGAGCTTAGCGAGGGAGGTGCCGAAGGGAATCCTTGCTTTGCCTTTAGCCCTTGCGAGGATCTCTCTGCCTCTGTCATTGAAGGCGAGGATTCTTCCATAGGGCGGCATATGAGTCATATCCTCTCTGGTTATTCCGAGAACAAGTGAGAGGAGTATGCGCCGGATACGAGCCATAGTATACCTTTTGGATTTAACGGTGTAGAGCAGTTCTTCAAGAGAATCTGCCATTCTTGCACCGTATATTCTGTTTTCAAGTCCTTGAGCTACATCGTTGATCTGAGCAATTTCCTGAACGGAAGATGTCCTGACTTTATAGAGTATAACACGTTCAATTAAATCAAGCTTAGCTATTCTGCCGGACAGCTCTGCACGTTCGAGAGCATCTGCCCAGATATCCGGCATATAGGCTTTTTTGTCGAAATCTTCTCCGGAGAGAAGCTTTTCTCTTATGAGAGAAGCACTGGCGAAACCGTCTTTAATATCTGAGCTGTCGTGGTCTGAACCCTTGCGGGAAATTGTGAAGGGTTTAATGTTAGTGCTTCTTAATGCACGGAGATATTCAATTGCGAGCATATTGTTAGGCTCTGAGATAATTGAAGCAGCAGAGGGATCGATACCGCTGACAACTGAGCTGAGGGCTCTTGGGTATGTATATCCCTTTTCCATGATACTGGTTATCTCATCAGCTTTTTCAGCAGCAGCTCTGTCGGTGATCTCCATAGCGGATATAAGCTTTTCCAGGTCACCGCATTCGCTGCCGAAGGAAAGCTCGTCCACAGCCATAAGTGAATCAAGCAGCCAGACAGCTCCGGAGGCAAAATTCTCCGCCGAAGAAAGACTGTACTGCACAGGCAGCTCTATTACAAGATCTGCGCCTGAACGGACTGCCAGCCTTGCACGCTCCAGCTTGTCGATAATTGCGGTTTCGCCCCGCTGGACGAAGCTGCCTGACATTACGGCAGCAATATGTGTTGCACCGCTGCGTCTTGTTTCCTGAATATGATGAAGATGGCCATTGTGGAATGGATTGTATTCGCAAATAATACCGCTGACTTTCATTTTACTACCTCTTTTCATAAATTTCAATGGATTTCAGAAAATTTTCATTAACTTTACATAATATTCTCAGTTTTCGGCATAGTTTTGTTGGAATTTTACATTGCCGTAAATTTACAAAAAAGACTTGAAATTTTTTCAAAATAGTATATAATATAATATGTAAATACTTTTTTGAAAGGAATTTAAACCTATGATCATTTTAGTTGTAAACGCAGGAAGCTCTTCACTTAAGTATCAGCTCATCAACATGGAAGATGAGAGCGTTATCGCTAAGGGCAACTGTGACAGAATCGGAATTGACGGTCACATCAACCACAAAACCAGTGACGGAAGAGTTCTTGATGAGGATTGTGCTTTCCCAACTCATACCGAAGCTTTCATGAAGCTGGTAGAAGCTCTTACCACAGGTGATGCTAAAGTTATCGACAGCATGGACTCTATTTCAGCTGTTGGTCACAGAATAGTACAGGGTGCAGATGTTTTCGACAAGTCTGTACTGGTAACTGATGAAGTAATAGACAAGATCGATGAGCTTCGTGAGCTTGCACCTGTACATAACCATGCTCATGCTCTGGCTCTTCGTGCCTGCAAGAGTGTAATTCCGGCAGATGTTCCCCAGGTAGTTGTATTTGATACTGCTTTCCACCAGACAATGCCTCCGAAGGCTTTCATGTTTGGTCTTCCTTATGATGACTATGAGACTCTCCATGTAAGAAAGTATGGTTTCCACGGTACTTCACACAGATTTGTATCTGCTGCACTGGCTGAGGCAATGGGCAAGGACATTAAGGATCTTAAGATCGTATCATGTCATCTTGGAAACGGTTCTTCTATCACAGCTGTAGACGGCGGAAAGAGCGTTGATACTTCAATGGGCTTCACTCCTCTTGACGGTGTAGTAATGGGAACACGTTCAGGTTCTGTTGACCCATCTGCTGTAACCTTTGTTGCAGACAAGCATGGCTTCACTCCCAGCGAGATGAGCGAATATCTCAACAAGAAGTCAGGATTCCTGGGTGTATCCGGTGTTGGTTCTGACAACCGTGATATTCAGGAGGCTTCTCTTAACGGAAACAAGAAGGCACAGCTGGTTTCTGATATGCTGGCTTACGAGATCAAGAAGTATATCGGCTCTTATGCAGCTGCAATGAATGGACTTGATGCAGTTCTGTTCACAGGCGGTATCGGTGAGAATTCATGGGAAGTAAGAGAAGCTGTCTGCGAGGATATGGACTACTTCGGAATCAAGATCGACAAGGAGCTGAACAAGTCTATCAGAGGTAAGCTCACAAAGATCTCAACTCCTGATTCAAAGATCGAGGTATGGATCGTTCCCA
>CAMNFW010000135.1 GCA_946537565.1 uncultured Ruminococcus sp.
GGAACGAAAAAGTTTTACTGAGACTATTGCAATTAGCTTTCATTTTTTTAAGATTAACTTAAGAATTGGGGGTTATAATATGAACAATAAAAGCAGGAGGGTGATCATATGAAAGGAATGCTCATAACAATATTTACGGCAGTGCTGATGTTTAATTTAGTTCCTATGATATTAAGTACAGGAGAGTGTAAGGCAACGGAAGAAGCTTCAACAGGAGCAGTGCAGATGAATAATTCATCTGATGAAACAGTTCAGACACCTGAACAGGAGGTTGTGGTAACAGACAAAACTTATCCTGGACCGTCAGCTGCTGGGGTAGCAGTTGGAGCGGGGCTGATTTCAGCATCATTGATCGGCGCAGTGATATACATGAAGAAAAAGGACAGCAAACCTGACAAGATGTAATATATAAATATGTTAAATATTAAAAAAGCCTTGACAAACCCATATTTTTGTAGTATAATATGTAAAGCAAATGCGATGAAGGGAAACAAAGTCTGTTTTAGCTTCCACAGAGAGCTGCCGTCCGGTGAAAGGCAGTATGCTGAGATAAATCATAGCTCCTCCCTGAGCAGTCAACCGAAAAGAATTGCTGAGTAGGCTTGATCGGATTCTCCCGTTACAGAGATATGCGTTGCAGCGACGCTGATGAGTGGGTGCAGATTTTGCATCAAGAAGAGTGGTACCACGGAGTATAGTTATATTTCGTCTCTTCCATGTATACACATGGAGGAGACTTTTTTATTGGCATCGTTCCAAGCCGCTTCTCCGGTTTATACTCGCCTGATCGCTGAATTTAATAATTGCCGGAGTATAACAATCCGGGCAGACAGCAGAAAGAGCTTATCTGCTGTAATTTCATTGAAAAGGAATGATCATCATGAAAATCAGTTTTTCAACCCTTGCCTGTCCTAATTTCTCCTGGACAGATATCTACTCAATGGCTAAGGACCTGGGATTTGACGGTATTGAGATCAGAGGTCTCGGAAATGAGATCTTCTCAGTAAAAGCACAGCCCTTCCGTGAGGAGCAGCTTCCCAAAACTATTGCAAAGCTTAAGTCACTGGGACTTGAAATCCCTTGTCTGACCTCTGGTGCGTGCCTGAAATTCAAAGACAAATTTGATGACATAAAAGAGGAAATAACTGAATATGCCAAGCTTGCTCAGAAGCTCAATACATCATATATCCGTATTCTGGGCGATCTTGAACCGGCTCCCGGCGGCGAGGTAGATGATGAGTATATAGCAGAAGCTCTTAAAAAACTGGTTCCTGTTGCAGAGGAATACAACGTAACACTCCTTGTGGAGACAAACGGCGTTTACAGTGATTCTGCCCGTCTTGCAAGGCTTCTGGACAAGGTTCACAGCAGAAAGGTTGCAGCTCTCTGGGATATGCATCACCCATACCGTTATAACGGTGAAGCTCCTGAAACTACTGTTTCTAATCTTGGTGAATACATAAAGTATATCCAGGTCAAGGACAGTATAGTTGACGAGAACGGCAATGTAAAGTATATGATCATGGGCAGCGGTGATATCCCGGTAAAGGAAATGATCGAAGCTCTGGGTACCATAAACTATAACGGCTATATTTCACTGGAATGGGTAAAGAGATGGGCGCCAGACCTGAGCGATGCTGGTATTGTTATCCCTCAGTTCGCACAGTATATGGCTCCTTATAAGAAAAAGCACAAGCATGAGCTCCAGACCAGTATCCGTGGGGACGGACAGTATCCGTGGCCGAAGGAGAGGATAATCAACTATACCTTCCCGGATGTGCTGGATCGTATCTGTGATCAGTTCCCGAATCAGTATGCTTTCCGTTACACTGAGCTGGATTACACAAGAACATATCCTGAGTTCCGAGATGATGTTGATACATTTGCACGTTCACTGCTGGCAATGGGAGTAAAGAAGGGCGATCATGTAGCTATCTGGGCAACCAACGTTCCCCAGTGGTATATCACATTCTGGGCAACCACAAAAATCGGCGCTGTACTGGTAACGATGAATACTGAGTACCGTATCCATGAGGCTGAGTATCTGCTCCGTCAGTCTGACACTATGACACTGGTAATGATAGACGGTATCAAGAATATCAAATATGTTGATATAATCAAGGAGCTTTGTCCTGAGCTGGACAGCTGTGAGCCGGGTGAGCTTAAGTCTGAGAGACTGCCTTTCCTGAAAAATGTTATCACAGTAGATTCAAAGAATAACGGCTGCTTTACCTGGGAAGAGGCACTTGCAAAGGCTAAGGAAGTACCTTACAGTGAGGTTGAGGCTGTAAGAAAGACGATCAATATCCATGATGTCTGCAATATGCAGTATACTTCAGGTACAACAGGCTTCCCCAAGGGAGTTATGCTTACTCATTATAATGTTGTCAACAACGGTAAAGCTATCGGAGACTGCATGGATCTCTCCACAGCTGACCGCATGATGATACAGGTTCCGATGTTCCACTGCTTCGGCATGGTACTGGCGATGACAGCGTCAGTTACACATGGTGTTACAATGTCGCCTATAACTCGTTTTTCACCGAGAAAGGGTCTTGACTGCATCAACAGAGAAAAGATAACCTGCTTCCACGGTGTACCCACCATGTTCATTGCAATGCTGGGTCATGAAAATTTTGATAAGACTGATTTTTCTTATATGCGTACAGGAATCATGGCTGGTTCGCCTTGTCCTATAAAGACAATGGAAGAGGTAATTGAGAAAATGCACATGAGCGAGATTTGCATCACCTACGGTCAGACAGAGGCTTCACCTGCAACTACAATGAGCAAGACTACTGATACTATCGAGCAGCGTGTAAATACAGTGGGCGGACCTATTTTCGGTGTTGAGTGCCGTATAGTTGATCCTGAGACAAATGAAGAATTACCGGACGATGTAGACGGAGAGTTTGTAGCAAGGGGATATAATATCATGAAGGGATATTATAAGATGCCTGAGGCTACAGCAGCTGCAATAGATTCTGAAGGCTGGCTCCATACCGGAGACTTGGCAAGAAGACGTTCATCTGACGGTTATTATAAGATCACAGGCCGTATCAAGGATATGATAATCAGAGGCGGTGAGAATATCTATCCCAAGGAGATCGAGGATTTCCTGTACACCTATCCGAAGGTAAAGGACGTACAGGTCATAGGTGTTCCTGATGCTGATTATGGTGAAGAGATAATGGCTTGCATCATACTTCAGGACGGAGTTGAGTGTACAGAGCAGGAGATCAAGGATTTCTGCCTTGAGAGAATGGCTAAGCACAAGTGTCCGAGATATGTAGACTTTGTAGACGGCTTCCCGATGAACGCAGCCGGAAAGATACTGAAATACAAGATGAGAGAGCAGGCGGTTGAAAAGCTTGATCTCCACAAGGCAAATACTATAGAAACAGCATGACAGCTTCCCCGCCCCACACGGGCGGGGATTTTTCATATTTGCCGCAAAAGACAGATGCAAGAATATGTAATCAATAGAAATACTAATTGAAAGGGGGAAGCTGATATGGACGTTTTTGACAGATATGCACCATTTGTGCAGGATTTTATTTATCGTCACAACTGGGAGTCTCTGAGAGCGATACAGACAGCTGCCGGCGATGCAATATTCAATACTGATGAGAATGTGCTGCTGTCCGCCTCAACAGCTTCCGGAAAGACAGAAGCGGCGTTTTTTCCGATATTGACACTGTTTTCAGAGGATATGCCCCGTTCTGTGGGAGCTGTATATATCGGACCGCTGAAAGCTCTTATCAATGATCAGTTTATAAGACTGAACGAGCTATGTGAAGAAGCTGATATTCCGGTGTGGCACTGGCACGGTGATGTTTCACAGTCTCACAAGAGCAAAATGCTCCGCAGTCCTTCCGGAATTTTACAGATAACACCGGAATCTCTTGAAGCTATGCTGCTTAGAAAGCATTCGTTAATACCCAAACTTTTTGGTGACCTGCGGTTCATAGTGATTGACGAAGTGCATTCACTTATGAGGGGAGACCGTGGCGGACAGACACTGTGTCTGATTGAAAGACTGACAAGACTTTCAGGCTCTTCGCCCAGAAGAATAGGACTTTCAGCAACTATAGGCGATCTTGAAGCAGCAGGAGAATTTCTTGCAGCTGGTTCAGGACGTGGAACTGTGATCCCGAAGATCAAGTCAGCAGGAGCAAAATGGCGGCTGTCTATGGAGCATTTTTATACTTCTCCGCAGAATGACCCGGATAAAGACACTGAGACTGAGGCAATGCCGGTGCTGGACGAGAAAACTGACACTGCCCCTAAAAATGCAGACGGCGGAATGGGATATATCTTCGAGCATACGAAGGGGAAAAAATGCCTTGTTTTCGTCAATTCCAGGGAAGAGTGCGAAGCTGTTACCACTACCCTGAGATCATATTGTGAGGCAAGAAATGAGCCGGATCGTTTTCTTATACATCATGGAAATCTTTCGGCAGCATATCGTGAGACAGCGGAGCAGGCGATGAAGGACGAGGATATTTTTATGACCACCTGCACCACCGCAACTCTGGAGCTTGGAATTGACATCGGACGGCTGGAGAGAGCCTTCCAGATAGATGCGCCTTTTACAGTGTCGTCATTTTTACAGAGAATGGGACGAACGGGAAGACGGGATCTTCCACCGGAAATGTGGTTTGTGATACGGGAAGATATGCCTGAGCCGAGGACGATGCTGCCGGAAACTGTGCCGTGGAAGCTTTTGCAGGGCATTGCGCTTATACAGGTGTACTTGGAAGAACGGTGGGTAGAGCCGCCGAGACTTGACAGGCTGCCGTATTCGCTGTTGTATCATCAGACGATGAGTGAGCTGGCATCCTGCGGTGAGCTTACACCGAGAGAGCTGGCGGCAAGAGTTCTGACCCTGAAATATTTTCACAGGATAAGTCAGGAGGACTATAAGGTACTGCTGAGGCATATGCTGGAAACAGATCATATCCAGCGAACAGATGAAGGCGGGCTTATAGTGGGGCTGGCAGGGGAGCGAGTGATAAACAGCTTCCGGTTTTATGCGGTATTTCAGGAGAATGAGGAATACACAGTCCGCTGGGAATCCAATGAGCTGGGAACTATAGTCTCGCCGCCGCCTGTGGGAGAGAAGATAGCGATAGCAGGTCATGTGTGGATAGTTGAGGAGGTGGACCACAAGCGTCACCTTGTGTACTGTCAGCAGGTCAAGGGAAGAGTTCCGGCGTATTTTGGTGATTGTCCGGGAGATATCAACACAAAGATACTTCAGCGAATGAAGCAGGTGCTTAACGAGGAAAAGCGATATCCATATCTCATGAAAAACGCAGTGATAAGGCTGGAGCAGGGAAGACGGAGTGCAGCAAATTCAGGTATAAATGAAAAGCCGCTGATATGTCTGGGAGGAAATATGTGGTGTTTGTTTCCGTGGTTGGGAACATATGCTTTTCTGGCAATGGAGCGTTTCCTTAAGCTGAGATGCGGAGAGAGGCTTGGACTTCGTGGACTTGATCCTGGAAGACCATATTTCATAAACTTCACAATGAAGGCAAGTCCGGAGGAATTTTTTGCAGTGATATTTGAAGAAGCGGCAGTGGAATTTGACCCGATGACACTGGTATATCCTGGTGAAGTGCCGGTGTTTGAGAAATACGATGACTATCTGCCTGAAGTGTTGGTGCAGAAGGGATTTGCCTACGGAGTGCTGGACATAACAGGAATGAAGGAACGGGTCGCAGAGTGGAAAGCCATTGTTGACAGCGGCGGGAAATTATGGTAAAATAGTATTGAAGAAATAACGATCCCTGAATTGCTGCTGAGACAGGAATCACTTTACTGTAAAAAGGAAAATGAATATGAAAATATTACTTGCTTCGGCTTCACCCAGAAGACGTGAGCTGATGAAGCTGATAACAGAGGATTTCACCGCCTGTGCAACTGATGCGGATGAGACTCTGCCGGAAGGCATTGAATCAGAGAAGGCACCGGAATATCTTGCTGGAATAAAGGCAGAGGCAGCTGAAATGACATCACCTGACTGTCTTGTTATAGGCTGTGATACGGTAGTTATCGCAGATAACAGCATACTTGGAAAGCCTGAAAATG
>CAMNFW010000136.1 GCA_946537565.1 uncultured Ruminococcus sp.
CGGCTGGGTTCTTAAATACATGACCGTTTATGTCACCGGCAATGGCAATGAACTTATCGAAAACTATTCCGATGTTCCCGGTGAAAGTCTCTCATTCTTTGAGAACTTCATCACAAAGCTGGGCGAACCTGCTGTTTTCTTCATAATCTATATTTTACTCGGTGCAGTTGTTGTAGCGCTGGGTGTTGAAAAGGGTATCGAAAAAATCAGCAAGGTGCTTATGCCTGTGCTTCTTCTGCTGATAGTTGGTGTCGGGATCTACACCCTCACGCTCAAAGGTGCCGGTGAAGGTCTTAAATACTATATCCTCCCGGATTTCAAGAGATTGACACCTTCTATGTTCCTGAAAGCTGTTGCAGCTGCTGTGGGTCAGCTTTTCTATTCAATGTCGATCGCTATGGGAATCATGGTAACTTATGGCTCATACATGAGGAAAAATGACTCGATTGAAGGCTCCGTAAGACACATCGAGATCTTCGATACTCTCGTTGCTTTCCTTGCCGGACTTATCATCGTTCCCGGTGTATTCGTCTTCTCCGGCGGCGATGAAAGCGCTCTTAACAAAGGACCCGGTCTTATGTTTATGACAATGCCTAAAGTCTTTGATTCAATGCCGGGCGGTCATATTATCGGTGCTGTTTTCTTTGTGCTGGTAGCTCTCGCAGCTTTGACCTCTTCTATCTCCCTCATGGAAACTGTTACCGCTGTGGTCATCGAAAAATTCAAGCTCAGCAGACTTATAAGCTGCATTGCTGTAACTATTTTTACGATCGCTGTTGGTATGCTTTCAATCCTCGGCTACAGCATATGGGCTGATTTCAAACTGTTCAATATGCAGATCCTTGACCTCTTTGACTTCCTCACTAATAACATCATGATGCCTGTTCTTGCCTTCCTCACCTGCATAATGATCGGCTATATCGTGAAGCCGCTTTATATTGAAGAAGAGGTCGAAAGCGGCGGCGAGAAATTTGTTTCCAAAAAACTCTACAGGTTCATGATAAAGCTCATTTGCCCGATATGTATGATAATCATTCTCATTACACCTTTTGTTACTGATATCTGATGAAAGGAGCCTGCCTATGGACAGTGCCGCTATTGATATTTACAGCGGTGCCTGGTATTTTCTGATCTACAGCTTTTTCGGCTGGGTCATTGAGGTCAGCTATCATGCTGTTACCCTCGGAAAAGTTGTTAACCGTGGATTTCTCTGCGGACCGTTCTGCCCGGTCTATGGCTGCGGAATGACAGCAGTGCTGTTCATCACCTCCAGCCTTCCGAAAAATGAAAACGGACTTCCAAATATATGGGCACTGTTCTTAGTGGGTATAGTTTTCACCACTCTCATTGAACTATCGGCTGGCTGGGCGCTGGACAAGCTCTTTCATGCCAGGTGGTGGGATTACAGGGAGCTGCCATTTAATCTCAATGGATATATCTGCCTGAAATTCAGTATGATCTGGGGTTTTGCAGTTGTAGGCGCAGTTCGTCTCGTTCATCCGGCAATAAAAGATGCTGTTGCCAGATTTCTACCGGTAAAATATGGAGTGTGGCTGCTGGCTGCTGCTTATCTGATTTTTATAGTTGATCTCACAGTAACCGCAGCTGTGGTGGCTGGACTTAACAAAAAACTTACCGAGCTTGACGAGCTTAACAGGCTGCTGCGTCTGTCTTCGGACTCACTGAGCGAAAAAATTGCCAGCGGTACTTTTAAAGCTCTCGAAAAATACGACAGCCGCAAGCTGCAGGCTAAACTGGCTAAGGCTGAGATGAAAGACAATATTGATGCCCTGAGAATTGAAATGGAACACCGCAGAAATGAGCTTCTGAGATCACACCGTGGATTGTACAGGAGAGTTTTTAAGGCATTTCCAAAATTTCAGCCCCATGAGCATATTGCTTCATGGCAGGAATTAAAAGATTATCTAAAAAATAAAAAGAAATAAAAAAGAACTTGTTCAGCTGATGTTTACAGTTTGAACAAGTTCTTTTTTTGATATCTCTTAGTCGGCTGACAGTGACTTTCTCATTTCAATGATGTCAAAGACATCAATTCTTCCATCTTTGCACATATCAGCAGCTGCTGCATTTTTCAGTTCAGTTCCCGGTACCGCCAGCAGCCATTTCTGGAGAAGTACAAGATCCGCTGAGTTGAACACACCGTCAGAGTTGACATCGTCTTCAATATCAAGAGGAACAGCTGTAGTAGTGGTGGCAGCAGTAGTTGTGGTGGTGGCTTTTGTTGTAGTTGTAGTTGTTGCAGTAGTAACAGCTTCCAGAACCCAGATCTGATTCTTGCTGCTGCTTTTCGTGGCAATATTCACATTTGAACCATTGGCATTCAGCACAAGATTCTGATTATAGCTGTTGTGGATAATGTATCCTCCTGAAACCTTCTCAAATATCCAGTACTGCGTACCGTCGCCAGAATTAGTATAAATATTTACATTTGCACCGCTTGCAGGAGTATCTGAAAAAGGATTCATTACAAGGCTGCTGCTTTTCGGTGTAATAAGAGCGCCCTTTGCCGGTGTACCCTTCTTTACAGGAGCAATATTCATCTGATAGGAGGCATTCTCTTTTTTTGCACCCAGTGCAATGTTTGACTCCTTTGCAGCGCCGGCAGCATAAGCATAAGTACCTGTGCCTGAATTTTTAAGGTAATAGTTTCCGGATATTTCAACCGGTGTAAATACATTTTCCAGCGACCATATCTGAGTTTTTGCGCCAGTGTAGGTCTTTACGCATACATTGGTGCCATCGGCAGTAAGTACAAGGTTTTTGTTGGAATAATTGCGGATAACATAACCTCCGGAAACCGTTTCCCATAGCCAGTACTGGGTACCGCTGCTGTCTTTTAAATATAGATTTACATTAGTGCCGCTGGTCGGTGTATCTGCGTAGGGATTTACAACTCTTTTAGTTGAACAAGCTGGCATGATATATGTACCCTTTGAGGCATCTCCGCTCTTGACAGCCGTTATATTCATTATGAAGGCATTTGATGCGGTATTTGCAGCCAGTCCTATATTTGTTGTATCAGCGTCCTTTCCGCCGGCAACGTTCATATAAGTACCGGTGGAGTTGTTCTTGATGAAGTATTTTCCAGTGACAAGTGAATATGTGGGAGTAACTGGTTTAGTTGTGGTGGTTGTGATCTTGTTTCTCCACGCACCAGCGTTTGAGGTCTTATAGGCAAGAACCCTGATGCTATAGTTTTTGGACAGCTTATCAACAAAAAGGTCATCAAGAACGGAGGCTTTACCGTAAGGGTCAAACAGGTTTATAATGCCGTTTGATATCTTATCGACCGCACAGCTGTAATCAGGATAATCAATCGTTAATTTATCAATAAAGAAATAGTAGCCTGAATTGTATAATGTTAACAGATATGTATTAAGAGCTGACATTGATACAGCATTCTTTATTGCTCCACTGCTGCTGTCATTTGTAAAGGCAAACTCATTATACTCCACCTGTTCATCATCAAAATAACCTTCTGCTGTTAAATAGCGGGGAGAACTGTTTGACCAGACATTAGGATTAAAAACCTTCGGATTATTGTTTTCAAGATCAGCCTTTACAAGAAGATAAGCTTCCACTATCTCATATGGCTCTGCCTGATCGCAGTAAGAATCCCCTACTCTCCATGTATAGTATTCACCTGCTGCATTTGCATCTATTGGATTTCCGCCAGCCATGATGACCAGTGATGCAACTGCACTCACCACCATTAGAAGTGCAAGAGCTGATTAGACGATACGTTTACTGATTTTTGTTTTTTCCATATAAACTCCTCTTGTAAATATATTCAAAGATAACCTGTAATTCAATATTATCACAATAAAACATAAAAGTCAATATTTAATAATATCGCTTCTAAATTTGTACAATATTTACATATCAGAAACATTCTTTTTGTTAATTATTATCTCACATCAAAACTATAATCACCGTGAACAGGAACATACTCCGATTCAATACGCTCAACGCTGCCCCAGCTGTGGTCTTCCAAAGTTTTGATAAGGTCGGATATATCATATTCCGTACCTTCAGCTTCCATTTCAACTGAACCGTCTGACAGGTTCCTGACCCAGCCGGATATTCCCAGACGGCGGGCACTCTGACTTGCCTTCCACCTGAATCCTACGCCCTGAACATAACCATAAAAAACAATATGCTTTCTTACCTTTTCCATACTTCCTCCTGTTAATTATACTGTTTGAGATCACTCTCTTTTTGTGCTATGACTATATCAACAGCGAAATACCACGTTGAATGTCAGCTTTCTGCACCTCCGAATCAACTCAGTCTTCCGTTCTTCATTGAATGAACAATATCAGCGATTCTCAGCGTAGAGCTCCTGTGCGATACAAGAACAACCGTCTTGCCTGCTGATTCCTCCTTCAGTGACCTGAGTATCACCGCTTCATTCAAGCTGTCCAGATTGCTTGTAGGTTCATCAAGAAGCATCAGATCAGCATTATGTAGAAATGCTCTCGCCAGTCCTATCCGCTGACGTTCACCGCCTGAGAGTGTCTCTCCAAGCTCACCCACCTGAGTTTCATATCCGTCAGGCAGTGTCATTATGAAGTCATGTAATGATGCTTTTTTACAAGCTGTAATAATTTCTTCATCAGTTGAATCAAGCTTTGCAATACGGATATTATTAGCGATCGTATCCTTGAAAAGCTGCGTTTCCTGTGTCATATAGCTCTCCATATTTCTTAGATCAGCTGTGTTAATATTCTCTATATCTGTATTTGACACATGGATACTTCCGCTGCTGGTCTTCCAGAACCTCATCATCAGCTTCAGCAGAGTTGATTTTCCGCAGCCGGATCTTCCTATAATTCCAACAATTTTATTCTCCGGAAATTCAATCGTAATATTTTCAAGTACATTTTCACCGCCATAACTGAAAATTATATTATCACAGTCTGCACCGCTGTATTTTACACTTTGCTTACCTGTGATCTCCTCGGTTTCCGGCTTCTCCTCGATTATATCCAGCACCCTTCCGCCGGAAGCAATTGTATTTTCCAGAGTCGTCCCCAGATTCGCCAGAGCAGTCACAGGTCCGAAGCTTGACATCAACGCAATGAGCGGTATTATAAATCCACTAAAATCTGTTATTCCTTCACTGTAAAGATAGGCTGAAAGCAATAGCATAGCGGTGTCAAACACAAGTATAAAAGTGTTTGCAATAGCTATATTATATCCGGTAAGCTTATTGAGCTGTCCTTGTGACAGAGACAGTTCATTGGTCTTTTTATTCATTCCCTCAAGCCTCTGCTGACCATTCCCGTACTGGATCGTCTCATCAAGTCCCCGTATACTTTCAAGCACATACGCTGCAAGTCCCCCTGACTGTGAACGTATCTCGTCACCGATAGTTCCGCTGATCTTAGATATTATAACCGGAAGTATAACTCCCACGCTGACATATGCGGCAAGGGCAAGAAGTCCTAATGACCAATGATAACTGCCAATAAACGTCACCATGACCAGCTCCGTAAGAATCGCTATGCAGATCGGTGAGATCGTATGAGCATAAAACACCTCCAGCAGCTCTACATCTGAGGTTATAAGACTTATCAGATCGCCCTTGTCCCGTCCCTCCAGCTTCGCCGGACAAAGCTTCCTCAATGCCTTAAAAACCCTGTCCCGTATAATTGCAAGCAATGTAATGATTCGTTCGCTGTTCAGTATACCGCAGAACCGCCCTGAGCAGCGCAAAAACTAATAAACTTCCAAGTATCACTGATATGCTGAAAGGAATGTCATATCCCAGTCCGTAAAGCACTGCAAATCCGCCTGATATCGGTATAAACTGCACTGCCAGATATCCCAGTGTCCCTGTGACAGCGGCAAGGCACATAAAACCTGTAAGCGGCTTTACAAGTCCCAGCATTTTGAATAATGTAACAGCTTTGGAACGTTTTCTCATTTCTGTGCCTCCCTTCCATAATTCTCCAGCTCAGACTGTGTTCTCCACAGCTTAGCATAAATACCTCCCCGTTTAAGTAATTCCTCATGACTGCCGCTTTCAGCATTATTTCCATTTTCAAGGCAGTAGCTCTTATCT
>CAMNFW010000137.1 GCA_946537565.1 uncultured Ruminococcus sp.
AAATATCAAAAAAGAAAAACCGCTGTACTATGGGATTTGTTTTGATTTTCCCAAGATACAGCGGTTTATTGCTTGGTGGAGGCGAGGCAGTATAAGACAAAGCTTATACTCACCGAGCCAAAAAGTGAAACCTCCAGGCGTTCCATTCCGATTCCGGAATGCCTCATTGAATTTCTGCGCAAATTTCAGGGGAATCCAGAGCAATTTGTGCTGTCTGGCAAGGCGAAACTAATAGAGCCTCGTACAATGCAGTACCGCTTCACAACGATACTGAAAAACGGAAATCTGCCGTCAGTGCATTTTCATGCTCTTCGGCATATGTTTGCGTCTAACTGTGTAAGATTGGGGTTTGAAATTAAGAGCCTCTCCGAAATATTAGGGCATAGCAGCGTAGAAATTACACTGAATCGCAATGGCGGCTGATGAGCGTAATGGTTATCTCACAGGTGTTGATATTCTTGTTGACGGCGGCAGTGTAAATGGAAAGGAATATATAAGCAAAGCATTAACGAGCCGCCGAGCTTTGCTGCCAGCTATGATATTGCTCAACCGCATGATAGCGAGCATAGGACGCTCAGGATACTCTGGATTGTGGGTATGCGGAATTATAAGAAACGGATAGTCGTCAGATGAGGACGGCTATCCGTGTGTGTATTCGGTTTATTAGTTAAGCCAATAATTATTTCAATTTTTCCGGCTCCTCTGCCCGTAAATTTTCAATGTTACCACACTGAACACAAGTATCGCAAAGAATATTGGAATAGCGAGGCTTCAACTTTTTAGCATCCTCAATCGGTGCAACGCCAAGTAAATGAGCGCCGGTGGTAAGCCGAGTACTAATCAGTTTTCCGCCGCAAATTTTGCATTTCATTTCCATGTTATAACCTCTCCTTTGATTAAAAATATAGATTTTGTACAGAGTAGAAAGCAGTATTGCTCTCTTGCACTTATTATATCAAACCGTCCCGAAAAAGTCAATCTCTGCGCACTTTTTCACTCCCCAATATATTAAAAAATATTTTTTACTATATGTATTTTGTAAAACTACAATTATCACTGTTTTTGTTGACATTTATATTTATTTATGATACAATTATTACAAACGCTATGGAGGAGGTGTAGTATGTTTGATCCATCATATATTAATGTATATGGTTATACTCCTGTTGGCGATATAATAGTTATAGCACTTTGCCTGATTATGTCTGTAATACTGCTCCAGACATATTTTAACAGCAAGAAAAAAATCATAACAACATCAATTATAGTTTTTGCAATGTTCGGGGCAGCTGTTACAAAAATAATATATGAAATGCTAATATATTCCCGTGAGATTCATATTATGCCGATACATTTTTTCCGGCTTCTGCATCATTTTATTCTGACACTTGTACTATATATGTATGTGCAGTATTTGCATGATCCTTTATGGATACCAACTAAAGTTCAGAGAAAATATCGAATGTTCTCACTGATCACAGTTATAGCAGCAATGGCATCGGACATAATTCTTACAATAACCAAAAAAGGGTTTTATGTAAGCCTAAATGGATATATCCATATTGGGATAAATGCTTTCATAATAGTTTATACACTTTTTCTTTTTACGATACTGTATATGATAATCAGATATCGAAGCCGAATTATCCGACCTGTATTCTGGGGACTGCTTGGGGTAAATATCATATCAATGATGACGCTGTCTATACAGGGTATCAACAGGCAGGTGTCTTATACAACAGCTGCATATTTTTTCCCAGTTATAGCGATCGTATTCATGTTTCATTCTAATCCTTTCAATATCGACACAGGAGCAGTATCAGGAAGCTACCTTCAAAGTGAGATCGAAAACCGTCTTGAACGCAATGAAGATATGCTTTTGATGTCCTGTAAAATGTCGAATTTTTCAAAGCTGATAGCTGTAGACCCTGAGCTTAAGGAAGAATTCTTCTATTTTTTCAAGTCCAACGTAAAGAAGGGTATACTTTATCATTTTCCCGGTGACAGATTTGTTCTGCTGATTAAGAAAAATAAAAACCAGTCCTATTATCAGCAGGTTGAAAAAATGCTGTCTGATTTCTACAGCAGCTATGAAAAATTCGGCATTGATTTCAAGATCATTGTTCTGTTCAAAAATGAACATATCGCCGAAGGACAGGATTATATCAAGCTTATAGATTATGTGGAAAACAGAATTGACGTCAACAGTATACATCGTATAGATGAAGATGATATCAGCGAGTTTTACAGCAGCAGCTATATTCTCAGTCAGCTTGAAGATATAGCTATGAAAAAAGATCTTTTTGATAAAAGGGTCATAGTATACTGTCAGCCAGTCTACAACATCTCGACCGGAAAGTATGACACAGCTGAGGCGCTGATGCGTTTACAGCTTGACAATACCGGGATAGTTTATCCTGACCAGTTTATTGGTATTGCAGAGAAATATGAACTTATCCACAGCCTGAGTCTTATTGTTCTTAACAAGACCTGCTATGCCATAAGGGATTTTATTGAAGAAAGCTATGATATCAGGCGTATTTCGGTAAATTTTTCTGCTATAGATATACGATATGAAGATTTTTGCAATGAAGTGAAGAGCATAATTGAACGAAACGGCATACCATACAGCACAATAGCAATTGAAATAACAGAGAGCCGGAGCGACTCTGACTTCAATATTATGAAGCAGCGAGTTGTTCAGCTTCAGAAGCTTGGAATGAAGTTTTACCTTGATGATTTTGGAACTGGCTATTCAAATTTTGAGCGTATCATGGAGTTGCCTTTTGATATTATCAAGTTTGACAGAACGATGCTGCTTGAATCAATAAAAGATAAGGAGTCCAATTTTATGGTAAGCACCTTTGCGAATATGTTTGATAAGCTGGACTATGCTGTATTATTTGAGGGTGTGGAAAACGAAAGTGACGAGAATCATTGTATTGAGATGAAAGCGAAGTATCTCCAGGGATATCTTTATTCAAAACCGATTCCGATCGAACAGCTCCGAAACTTTTTAACAAAAGTGAGCTGAGAATTTAATCCGCATCAGCTGATATGTTGCAGCAGAAAGATGTATCAAAATGGAAATTGAAACAGTATTATAATGGCTGGAACAATGATCTCAGGCTTAAAAAGTTGAAAAGGGCGGTTCATAATCACCGCCTTTTTTATTGATCAAAAAGCCGGACAGTGATATAATAAAGGCATTGAAAAAAACAGGAAATTTCAGTTTATGATTATCAGAATACTGTGCAAACAGGAGGTAAGCTATGGATAAATTTTTAATAGACTATGGAGTTTGTATAATACTGGGCGGTATAGGCTTGTTTTTTGTAATAATGTCATATATTGCAGCAAAGGCAGGAAGAAGCGGTGTGCCTATTGTGGGAGGAATTTTAATAATAATTGGGTTTCTTACAACACCTGTGAAGTGGCTGGCATTGCTTGGAATGGTCGATTATGGCTTATGGGCGCTTCCATATATTATCATAATAGAGAGTATCAAAAGAAAAAAGTTTTCAAGAATCTATTCTCAGCAGGGATATATACCGGGAAAGCCGGATAACACAAAAATGCTTAAAATCTACATTCCTGACAGAGATGAAACTCTGGAATGGGGATATGGCACAAATATAGTTTATATCCTCAATATCCCGAAAATCTTTATGTCCATATGCGTTGACAAAGAGGGGAGAAGGTTCATGCTTGCAGACATATTAAACGGCAGCGGCATAGAAGTCTTTGATTTTGAGAATGATAAGATAACACTTTACGGCTATGGTTCAAAGAAGAAGAAAATGGAAGTCGTGATAGAAGTTGTTGCGAACAAATATCAGACGGCTCATATGAAAAGATGAGATTTAAGAATATAAGTGTATGATTTGGTCAGCTGCGAAGCGTAATGCTTTGCAGTTTTTTTATAGATATTTACAGAGAATTTAATCGGCGATTTATATTTACGGTGAAACAGTAAAAAAACATTTATATGAGTGAGACTCAGAATTTTTTGCAAAATATGTTGTAAATCTGCTGAAAATGTGTTATTATATATAATGTATAGGCATCTGCTGAGACAATGCCTGTAACCGGAACTGAACAGTTCCTGAAAAATCGCCCTTTAAACGGGCAGACAGGAGCCTGATATGGATAATAATATAACATTTGGCGGAAGCATGACATCGCAGATAAATTTTGCAATGCAGCAGAACTATGTGCCGGTTTTCCGCAGTATGACCCTTACTAACAACTCTGAAAGCATTATCAGGAACGTAAAGCTGAGAATCAGCTTTGAGCCGGAATTTGCAGAGGTGTTTGAATCAACACCAATTGATCTTGCACCCGGTCAGCCAACAGAAATATCTCCTGTGAATATAGTTATTTCCACTGACTATCTTTTCTCACTTACTGAGAAGATAGTTGGAAGTGCAGTTATAGAAGCAGTTCAGGACGATGAGGTCATTGCAAAAGAAGTTAAGACGATAGAGCTTCTTGCCTATGACCAGTGGACTGGCGTGCTGTTTATGCCTGAGATAGCTGCTGCTTTCGTTATGCCTAATCACCCGAAAGTTGCGGAGATCATATCAAAATCAAGCGTATATTTGCAGAAGTGGACAGACGATCCATCTTTCACCGGCTATCAGACAAGGAATCCTAATATCGTAAAGCAGCAGATGGCAGCGATATATGCTGCTTTACAGGAAACTAACATTGCCTATACAATGCCCCCAGCCAGCTTTGAGACTGCCCAGCGTGTGAGAACGCCCGATGCAGTTATTGAAGGAAAGCAGGGAACCTGTATTGAACTGGCAGCGCTTTACTGTTCGTGCCTTGAATCAATAGGACTCAACTCAATGATAATAATAGTCAAGGGACACGCATTCGCCGGCTGCTGGCTGAATGAAGAGACCTTTGCTGACTGTCTGCAATACGACATGAGTGCTGTAACAAAACGTGCAGCCGCCGGAGTAGATGCAATAAGCCTTGTGGAGTGTACAGATTTTACAGCCGGCAAGAGTTTTGATTTTAACACCTCTGAAAAACACGCTGCGGAGCATCTTACAAATTCAGGAGATTTTTATTTTGCAATAGACGTTGCCCGTACCCGTTCCAGCGGAATAAGACCGATGCCGGCAAGAATAACTGAGAACGGCAGCTTCAGGGCGGTTGATTATGGTGAACGTAAAAAGAAGGAGATAACCGGTGTGCCAGACACACTCAACACCTTCGATAATATCATTCTCAACGGCGAACATCAGGAGGTCACAAAACAAGTTATCTGGGAGAGAAAGCTGCTTGATCTCAGCCTTCGTAACAGCCTTTTGAATTTCCGTCCCGGAACCATGAATGTGCAGGTAATGATGACTGATCTTGGAAGGCTTGAAGATGAAATATCAAAGGGCAGTGATTTCCGTGTGATGTCAGTTCCGAACGATATGAGCCTGCAAATGGCTGACAGCAAGATCTTTGAGATAGAAAATGAAAAGGATCATCTTTCCACAGTCATTGAATCGGAATTCAAAAACCACCGACTCAGGACATTTATCAGTGAATCAGATCTGGACAAGGCAATGAAGAAGCTTGTTCGTCAGGCAAAGGTAAGTCTTGAAGAAAATGGTGTAAACACAATATATATCGCACTTGGATTTCTTCGCTGGTATGAAACTGACAAGAGTGAGAAAGCGAGATATGCTCCTCTTGTTCTTGTACCTATAGACATAACACGCAAGATTCAGGAAAAATCATATTATATAAAAATTCGTGACGAAGAAACTCAGGTCAATATCACTTTGCTGGAAATGCTTAGACAGTTTTTTTGTATTGATATTCAGGGGATGAATCCTGTACCTGAGGATGAAAACGGCGTTGATCTTGATCTTATTTTCACAACGATCCGTCATGGTATAATGGCGCAGACCCGGTGGGATATTGAGGAATATGCTTTTATAGGTCAGTTTTCATTCAACCGTTTCATAATGTGGAATGATATCCGCAACAGATCTGATGAACTGGCACAGAATAAAGTAGTAGCAAGTCTTATTTCAGGTAAAATAGAATGGGAAG
>CAMNFW010000138.1 GCA_946537565.1 uncultured Ruminococcus sp.
GAGGAAGGGGGAGTATGAGGGGGAAACGTAGGGAAGGGGGGAATGCCGGCTTTTGTACCAGTTTTTTTTTGTGTCTCCCCGCCCGAAGTTTCCCCCTCATGCCGTTTGCAGGCAGTATCATGTCACGTTTTTTTAACTTACGTTGACGCTCGTAAACTCGCTCACTCTTAACGTGATTAGTAACATACGATCGCATACAGCACAACTACTTCTGCGGTACTTTGTGGTGCAACTTTTTCAGTAAGGCGGTTTGGGTTCAGCTTACTTTCTACGGACAACGATCATGGTTTCCTTCAAATATTCCGCCCTCACATAAACTCTTGCCATGTTCTTATTTCCACTTCTTGTAAATCTTTCCTGCATCTAATGCTGATTGTATAAAAACAATAAAATATTATCAATTATTTGTGAAATTTGCCTATAACAATTTTGAGCAAAATATGTTATAATTATTATATACTTTCAACGTGCAGCTTCATTTTGAGGTGGTAAGTCCGGTTGATTATTTGCGGAGGACATTATGTATAAAGTAAATGACGCAGTGATGTACGGCTCATACGGAGTCTGCACTATCAGCTCTATCGAAAACCGTGATTTCTGCGGCGAAAATGTGGAGTATTATGTGCTGCATCCGGTGAATGATAAAAAAAATACATTCTACGTTCCTACTTCTTTCGGCACGCTCAAAGATAAAATGAAAAGCGTCTGCACTAAAGCTGAGGTTGATGAGCTGATAAACGCTATGCCCGAAAATGACAGAATGTGGATCGATGACGATGAGCTGAGAAAAAAAGAGTTCCGCCGTATAATCGACAGCGGCGACAGAAGCAGTATCGTTAGTATGATAAAGATACTTTACCTCCACCGTCAGGAGCTTTTGCAGAACCATAAACGCCTGCACTCCACTGATGAAAGATTCCTCAGCGAGGCTGAAAATATGCTTTATGATGAATTTGCTTATGCCCTGGAGATTCCTAAGGACGAAGTGATATCTTACATAAAAAATCATATTCCAGCTTGAAATATTTAATATATATATTACAATAAAAAATATATATTTGCTTTTTTCGTCAAGCAGTGATATAATATAATCAGAAGATAGATATGTTGTATATTTTCTAAGATTTTCTCTAATTTCATCCTTTATAAAAAAGAACGAGAAACTGTCCCCCAACGGTTTCTCGTTCTTTTTTTATTGTTATTCTATGTGTGAATACCATAGGCAAAAAGAAAAGTCCTGAGTTTTGTTCAGGACTTTTTTGTTTATTCTTCGGCAACCTTTGACATTTTAGCAGCAAATTCAACAAGATAATTGATGCAGCTTTGGATAGTTGCATTGTTCTCGCTGCTCTTGCGGTAGATTATGAAATCTCTGTTGCGTATAACCGCAAATGAGCATTTCTTTACCACCACATCATAGTCCGGAAATGCACTCGCCGGAACAGGAGATACCCACATATAACTGTTTTCAAGAGTATTCATAAGGCTTAGCTTATTTCCCTTATCCGCTGCAAATATGACCTTCTTGTTGAAATCGTCAGGATAATCGGGGTTTATGCAGTTTTTGCAGAAAACGTTCAGCTCATCGTCACCATGAAGTATCTGGATATAATTCTTAAGCTTTTCAAAGGGAACATCATCATATGCCGCCAGAGGATGTGACCGTTTCATCAACAGCTTCATGTTGAATTCCATTGCTGTCCGGCAGATGATCTTCTTGGACTGAAGCTGTTCAGCCAGAATTGCACTCTGGGTTACAGGCACACGAATAACACCTATATCCGCTCTTCCTCCGCTTATCTCGTCGATAATCCGGTTGACATTGTTTTCATGGATATGGATATTGATCTTATCTTCTTTTTTCGATGAATTTATCCAGCTTGCAATAGCAGGAGAGAGATATGGTATCTGAGATGATATAAGTGTAAGCTTTATACCATCATCGGTCTTATTGGTATAATACTCCTCAAGACTGTGCATATCCTCAACGATTTTTTTCGCTCTGACGAGAAATTCTTCACCCTCCGGAGTTATGACCATTCCGTTAGGTGTTCGCCAGAAGATCTGAATTCCGATATTGGATTCAAGCTCTTTTAGAGCAATACTTATGTTAGGCTGTGCCTGAAATAGTTTTTTTGCAGCAGTTGTAATACTTCCTTCTTGGGCTATTGCTATAACATATTCAAGCTGCTGAATCTTCATTTTTTTCCCACCTTGCTTATTTTTTTACATTATAACATATATTTTCATATATTGCAATATATAAATAATAAATAATAATTTTAATGATAGATATAAGAATATCATATATAGATTGTCAAATTGCTTCTTTGATTGCTGTTTTAGCTTTTGCAACAATGGTTTTATCGTTTTCGTAGGAGAGAATATTGGCAGCGTAGGATATGTCCACCCACCTGATCTCTGCAATTTCATCTTCCTGGGGGTGGAAGTCTACATTTTTGGCTTTTGCCAGGAAGTATACAACTACCTTTAAGGTGTCCTTTTTTGGGGAATAGGTTACAGTTTCTCTGAATGTCGGGTCGATTATCACGTCGATAGAGGTCTCTTCCATGATCTCACGGTGAGCGGTCTCAACCTCAGTTTCGCCGTTTTCAACATGACCCTTCGGAAAAGACCAATGACCGCTGTTGATATGCTTGATAAGCAATATCTCAGTGTTTCCGTGATATTTACGGTACACAATTGCGCCGCATGATTTCTCGTGAAGCATAGCAATTCCTTTCTTTCAAATATTTTCCGTATGCCATTGAGCTGGCATCTCGGTATAGATTCACAAATATTATATCATATTTTGTGGAATTTGTCCATAGCTCACAAGAGATTTTTATAAAGAATTTTGCCGGAGTTCAGTCTCCTTTTTTGAAAGAACTGATAATTCCGCTTAAAACCGGCACTGCTGCGCTGAATCCAAAGGCGGTGAGAAGCTGATGTGAGTCAAGCGAAACGGTGGCAAATATCGCCTGCATCTGCGGAAGACATACCGCTGCCGCCAGTGTGCAGAAAGAGATGACCGCTGCAAACAAAAGCTTTATGTTTCCAAAGGGATTTATCCTGAACAGCGAACGGCTTTCAGACCTGCACTCGAAAACGTGTATCAGCTGAGACATGACAAGGGTTATAAGTGCAGCTGTCCGTCCTGCTTCTATGCTTCCGCCGGAGCGGAGTATCAACGAGAATGAAGCAAGTGTTGAAAGTCCGATAAGTATTCCACGGATTATTATTTTCCACATCAGACCGCCGGAAAAAAAGCCTTCCTTAGAGCTTCTCGGCGGTTTTTTCATTATGTCAGCTTCCGGCGGTTCAAGTCCAAGTGCAACTGCCGGAAGTCCGTCGGTCACGAGATTTACCAGAAGTATCTGCACAGGAAGAAGAATTATCGGCATTCCCATTAGTATTCCCGCAAACATCGTAAGCACCTCGCCAATGTTGCAGGAGAGAAGATAACGCACGAATTTTCGTATATTTGCATAAACGCATCTGCCTTGTTCAACTGCGTTTACAAGAGTTGCAAGGTTGTCGTCAAGAAGTATAACATCAGCTGCCTGTTTTGTTACATCAGTTCCGGTAAGTCCCATTGCTACGCCAACGTCAGCTTCTTTTACAGCCGGCGCATCGTTTACGCCGTCACCGGTCATTGTAACTATCTCGCCACGGCGTTTGAAGCTGCGAACCACTCTTAGTTTATGAACAGGCTCAACACGGGCGAAAACAGTATATTTTTCGATATTTCTGTCAAGCTCAGCGTCAGACATTTTATCAAGCTCAGCACCTGTAACAGCCTTTCCGCCACGGAGTATCCCAGCTTGCTTGGCAACAGCAGCAGCGGTGTTGATATGATCGCCGGTTATCATTACAGTCCGTATAGAAGCAGCTGCACATTTTCTGACAGCAGCCTTAGCTTCTTCACGGGGCGGATCGGTCATTCCGGAGAGACCTAAGAAGATAAGACCGCCCTTTTCCGGTTCAAAGATCTGGCTTTGACAATAGGCGAGAGCAAGCACCCTTAAAGCTCTGCCAGACATATCTAATATCTTATTTTCCGCAGTTTTACGGACTTCATAAGTCATAGGAAGGATATCTCCGCTGCTGTTAAGATACATTGTGCAGCGTGGAAGAATGACTTCGCCGGCACCTTTAAGGTAAATTCTTCTTTCGCTTCCCTCGGAAATATGCACAGCCATGAAACGGGTTTCGCTGTCAAAGGGAAATTCATTCAGCTTCCGGCATTTGAGTTCAAGGGAATCCTTTGTGATACCAGCTTTGGCAGCAGCGATAAGCAGTGCAGCTTCCGTTGGGTCGCCGGTAACATTCCACTGACCTTTTCCTGAAAGCTTTCCACGTTCACGGCTTTTAGGCTGTTTTTCGGCAGATATTGAAGCTGTAGAGCATAACGCTCCGCATTTAAGAGCTTCGGTAAGGGGTTTTTCAGCCTTTGGGTTTATAGAGATATTATCTGCACTTTTTGTAACGCTGCCGCTGATTCTGTGACCCATGCCGCTGAAATAATAGGTATTACCAGGAGTATAAAGCTCAGTAACAGTCATTTTATTTTCGGTGATGGTGCCTGTTTTGTCGGAGCAGATAACTGAGGTGCAGCCGAGAGTTTCAACGCTGTGCAGTTTGTTTACAAGAGCTTTAAGCTTAAGCATACGGTTTACAGCCAGCGCAAGGGCAATTGTAACGGTTGCAGGAAGTCCCTCCGGGATAGCAGCAATGGCAATGGTGATTCCAGTCATCAGCATTTCAAAAACGTCCTCGCCCCTGATAACACCAGCTGCAAAAACTGCAAGGCATACAACTATACAAATTATTGCGACTGTCTTTCCAAGTTCAGCAAGACGTTTCTGTAGAGGAGTTAATTCCTTGTCAATGTCGGTGAGCATTTCAGAAATTTTGCCCATTTGAGTTCTTGTGCCTGTGGCGATAACTCTTGCCTGGCAGGAACCTTTCACGGCAGAGGTTCCGCAGTAGATTATATTAGGCTTATTCAGTGAATTATCCGTATCATTGGAAATTCCGGCAGATTTTGCAGCTGGCTCAGATTCACCTGTAAGCAGGGATTCGTCAGTGAAAAAGCCTGAGCAGGTGAGTATAACACAGTCTGCCGGTATCCTGTCGCCGGCTTCTATCTCAACGATGTCTTCAGTCACCAGCCGTGAAGCTTCGATTTCTTTCAGAGTACCGTCACGGTAACATTTAGCGGTTGGAGCTGTCATAGAACGGAGGGCTTCGAGAGTATGTTCAGTTCGGTATTCCTGTATAAATCCAAGCACAGCGTTGAGCAGAACGATCATGATTATGGTAACAGCATCGGTTATTTCCCCAAGCATGACCGAGATAACGGTTGCAGCAAGAAGGATCATAACCATAACGTCCTTGAACTGTCCAGCAAATATTTTAACAGCTCCGGGTCTTTTGCTTTCGCTTAGTTCATTGCGCCCTTCGGTTTTAAGTCTTGCGGCGGCTTCTTTTTCTGTAAGTCCCATATTATGCACCCTTTCCGGTTTTATCATCAATAGATAATATGCCGGAAAAAGGCTTAAAATTCATAATCTGCGAAATACGCCAAAAGACTTCGCATCTGGGACTCTGTCCCAGACCCTGCCAGAGACGCTGCCTCTGGACTCTGCTGGGGCGCTGCCCCAGACCCTGCCAAAGGCTCTGCCTCTGGACTCCGCCAAAGGGTTGTGAACCCTTTGGAATCCCAGCTCTATATTCATGTTACATATGCGGAAAATCACCTCTTTACACGTCTTGCTGCTGCATAGATATTATTACGGGGGCTGCGCCCCCTGCTGTAACATGATGTAAATCTGCTCTGAAATAAAAGTAAGATGAATCAATACTGCCGTAAGTGAAAAAGTAACCTGAACCAAAATCGAATTACAGAATAAGTGGCACAATAAAGTACCGGAGCATAATCTGTGCTGTATGCGATTGAAATGTAACTAATCCCAAAAAGAGTGAGCGAGTTTACGAGCGGCAACGTGAGCTAAAAAAACGAGCGGCAACGTGAGCTAAAAAATG
>CAMNFW010000139.1 GCA_946537565.1 uncultured Ruminococcus sp.
TAAAGATTATAAAAGCCATATAACACCTTTAATAAATACGACCTCCCAAAAAGCGGGAGGTCATAGAATTTTTATTGGGCAGCAGAGATAAGTGCATTAAGGATAGTCTCGTTCCAGGTCAGAGCGCCACGGTTGAAGATACCGTAGTAATTTTTACCGGTACCGATGCCGTTATCCCAGATGAAGCATTTGATGCCATAATTTTTAGCGATGGATATATATGAGCTGTAGTAGTCAGCTCTTGTGCTGTCATCAGCGACGGAAACGCAGCCGAACTCTCCGATGATAAGAGGAGTGCCATTGTCGATGAATTTAGATTTCATTTTAGCGAATTTATTTTCAAGCTCAGTTTTTTCTTTATCACCGAACTCAGTGGTCTGACCGTCTGAGAATTTCCAGGGAGCGTAGTAATGGAGAGAAACAATGATATGGTCATCATCAGGAACGATAATATCATTCATAGCCTGATCCTCAGCGGAAGCTGCGTAGCTGGTTATGACGAGGGTACGGAAAGCGTTATTTCCACCGGTACTGCGGACGGTATCGACGAAATCCTGCTCATATTTATTAACGACTTTTCTTTCTTCCGGAGTACCGCCGGTCCATTCGTTGTTGCTGCCGACAGTTCTGGGTTCATTCATACCTTCAAAAAGTAGCCTGTCGCCGTAGTCATTGAAACGATCAGCGACCTGTTTCCAGATAGCTTTAAGTTTAGCGCTGTCGCCGGAGTATTCAGAATCCTCAGGTTCAAACCAGATATAGTCATCGTGGTGCATATTAATGATAACATACAGTCCCTGATCGTAGGCGTAATCGACGACCTCCTGGGCTCTGTCGAGCCATTCAGACTGGATAGTATCGCCGTCCATATGCTCGCCCCAGGTCACGGGGATCCTGATAGCATTGAAGCCGGCATTTTTAACACTTTTGATCATATCCTCAGTGGTTTTAGGATTACCCCAGCCGGTCTCAGTCTGAAGACCTGATTTATTAGTTTTATAGCTTTCGAGGGAATTGCCGAGATTCCAGCCGACCTTGATATCCTTGACGATATCGGCGGAGCTTCTGAAATCGGAGTTGTTTGTCTCAGCAGGCTTAGTGGAATTTTCAGCTGGGGGAGTGACTTGAGGAGCAGATGAATCACTGTCAGCGAGACTGTATCTGACGAGGATAGAATCGAGTGAAGCGGTATCCTGTTCGCTCCACCAGTAACCGAGGGTAAAATCGCCGTTTTTGCTGTAGATCTTTTTAGCTTCTTCGGGAACGAGCCAGGTAAGTTCGAGGGAAGAGCTGTCGGTGAAAACGGAGATATTAGGGGACAAATAGCTGCCGGAATCCGAGCTGATTCCGAATGCGCCGGTGAATTTACCGAAAGAGCCATTTGAGCTGATTTTATAGGTAACAGCCTGAGGGATACAGTTGTCGGGCATGAAATCGCCGGCTGGGACAGATATGGTGTTGTCGGAGTCATTAAAATTGACAGATTTTTCGATGCGCTGGTTTATACCGCCGTCAACGGGGATATCCTTAGTTCGTGAGAAAGTACAGGTTACTCTTTCGAGAGAGACAGCCTCATCGTTTCCCCACCAGTAGCCGAAGAGGACTTCACCGCCGGAAGCGGCGTATTTACCGACATCAGCAGGAACTTCCCAGACTATTTTAAGGTAAGAGCCTTCGGAGGAATACTCCATATTTTCGGATTGATACCAGCCTTCATCAGTAGCAGCAGGGCAGTCGCCGTTAACTGAGAGACCGAAACCGCCTTTGAAGGATTCGGTTCCGGCACGGTCAATCTCAAAGGTAAAGGATTTAATTATATCGCCGTCTTCGATGAAATCGGAAAGGGGGAGTTTCAGGGTATTATTACCTTCTTCACGGGAAACGTTTTTACCCACATCCACCTGAACGCCGATATCACTGGTAACGGATTCGACAGGGGAGACGTGTTTGGTTGTAGGAGCTTCTGAAGCAGCCTGAGTGGTGGTGATGTTTTCAGTCGGCTCATCAGAGTCGGCGGAAGCAGTTTCGGCAGAAGAAGATGAAGAATTACTTTTGGAAGAGCCTGATGATTTTTTGTCACCGCACCCTGTAAGAGAGGCAGCAGCCATTACAGCAGACAGCATAACAGCGGTAGTTTTTTTCATTATATCACTCCGATCAATATTATAAAAAAGATTATAGTACACTAATAAATATATTATAACACGGTATAATGCAGTTTGCAATATTTTTCAAGAATAGAATATAGCAAATAATCTTAAAATATATTATATTATTTTACTATACTAATATAAAATACAGCATCATTGTCAACCTTAGAAGCCTTTTGTCTGTAAAATGGTCAAGCAATGCAGCATTAGCTTTGTATGAAATGCACAAGAAACATGATGCAAATGCAGTGAATTGCACAATTTTCTGTTGTGTACAAAAAACTCCTTTGACAAAAATATTTTTTTGTGATATAATATATATCAGAAATATGTAAATATCTTCAGAGGTCTGAAAACTAAATTAGAATCGGGTCTCAGAAAGGAAAAAATATGGCAAAGATCATTGCAGTTACATCTGGAAAGGGCGGTACAGGAAAGTCAACTGTCTGTGCAGGTTTAGGATATACACTGGCAAAACAGGGACATCGAACATTACTGATCGAGCTTGATTTCGGACTCAGATGTCTTGACATTATGTTTGGTGTTGAAAATGATATAAAGTCAGATCTGGGCGATGTACTCTCTGGAAAGAAAGAGGTAATGGATGCAGTAGCGAAGGTACCGATGGCAGAGAATCTGAATCTGCTGTGTGCGCCGAAGACACTTTCCACAGTTACGGCAGAACAGATAGTAGATATCTGCCGATCAGTAAAGAAGTCTTTTGAATATATAATTATAGATACAGGAGCGGGTATCAATTCACATGTATTCGACATTGTTGAACAGGCAAACCTTATACTTGTAATATCAACACCTGATCCGGTATGTATAAGAGATGCAAGCCTGATGTCGGACGAGTTCTACAACAGAGGCAATAAGAGTCAGCGACTGATAATCAACAAGATCAGCAAGAAGGTCATTGGAGAAGCGCTTGTCTCAAATCTTGATGAGATCATAGACAAGGTAGGCGTACAGCTTATCGGAGTAATACCAGATGATTTCTCGATGACAGTAGCAACAGGAAAGGGCAATCCGATTCCGACAGATTCAGCAGCACTTAAAGCTTTTGATGCAATATCGAAGAGATTGGGCGGAGAGTTTATACCGCTTACAGTAAAAACCTCATAATAAATTTCCGCATAGCGGGGAAAGGACAGATAAATGAAGATTGCAATCATGGCTCATGATGCCAAAAAAGAATTAATGGTACAGTTCTGCAGTGCATACTGCGGCATTTTATCCAAACATCAGCTTATGGCAACCAACACAACAGGAAAGCAGGTCAGTGAAGCAACCGGACTGCCCATAAAGCGCTATCTGAGCGGCAGAGGAGGAGCAGAGCAGATACTTGCGCTGCTGTCATGCAATGAGGTTGACGTACTTCTCTTTTTCAGGGACCCGATAAATCCAAAGTCATCTGATGTAAATGATATGAATCTGCTCAGACTCTGTGATGTTCATAATGTGCCTGTAGCAACAAATATCGCAACAGCAGAGGCATTGATACTTGCTCTTGAAAGAGGCGATCTTGACTGGCGGGAGATAGGAACCCCGACAATATAAATGTCCGGGAGCAGTATTCTGCAAATCACTAATGACTTAATTGTCCCTTCAAAGGGACAATTTTCATGTTAGAAATTATGAAAGGCTGATACTTATGGCTAAGAATATAAAAAGACCGAAAGGCACAGAAGATGTGCTGCCTAAAACAGTAAGCAGGTGGCAGACGATCGAGAAGATCGCCCGTGAGACTGCTGAAAATTTTGGTTTCAAGGAAATAAGAATACCGACTTTTGAGGAAACTGATCTGTTCATGCGTTCAGTTGGCGAGACCACAGACGTTGTACAGAAGGAGATGTTCACTGTAACAGCCGGAGACAGTTCGTTTACGCTGAGACCAGAGGGAACTGCCGGCACCATACGGGCAGTAATGCAGAATGGTATGCTCAACGATGCGCTGCCGCTGAAGCTGTTTTATATACTTTCATGCTTCCGTCATGAGAGACCACAGGCAGGCAGACTCAGAGAGTTTCATCAGTTTGGAGCAGAGATGGCAGGAAGTCCGCTGCCGGCAGCAGATGCAGAGGTAATATCCCTTGCAAAATCGCTGCTGGACAGATTAGGCATCAGGAATATCAAGCTGTATATCAATTCGATCGGCTGTCCGGTTTGCCGAGCAAGATATTATGATTCACTGAGAGAATATTTTGAGGGCAGCAAGGATAAGCTTTGCATGACGTGTCAGGAGAGACTTGTCAAGAATCCGATGAGGATACTTGACTGCAAGAGTGAGATATGCCAGGAAATAGCGAAAGATGCGCCGGTTATCACAGATTATCTATGTGAAGAGTGCAGCGCTCATTTTGCGAAATTACAGGAATATCTCCAGCTGCGAGGCATAGAGTACAGTGTAAATCCGAGGATAGTCCGTGGACTTGATTATTACACCAAAACAGTATTTGAATTTGTCACAACAGAGATAGGCGCACAGGGAACAGTCTGCGGCGGCGGACGTTATGACGGACTTATAGAGCAGCTGGGCGGACCGAAAACACCGGCGCTGGGATTTGGAATGGGCATTGAAAGACTGCTCATAGTAATGGAAAAGCAAGGCTGCGGATTTATGGAGCCAAAGAAGTGTGATGTATACTTTGTAAACATGGGCGAGGCTGCAAGGAACAAGGCTATACAGCTTGCATCTGACCTGAGAGAGATCGGATACTTTGCGGAGTTTGATCTTGTAGGCAGAGAATTCAAGCCCCAGATGAAGTATGCGAATAATATTGGAGCAAGATTTATAATCGTGCTTGGAGACAATGAGATAGAGTCCGGAAAGGCGAGGGTCAAGTTCATGGAGACTGGTGAACAGCTTGATATAACGCTTGACGGCAGCTTTGCGGACAGATTTGATGAGATATATTATGAAAAATTGCTTGATTCCATACCGGAGACCTCAGCTATGAAGGCTCTGACAGGAGCAGCAGAGGAGGATAAATAAAATGGCAGACAGTATGAAAGGCTTGAAGAGAACACATTACTGCGGTGAAGTGCTTGAAGCAGGACAGGAAGTAGTAGTAGGAGGATTTGTTGACAGAATAAGGGACAAGGGCGGAGTAATATTCATCGTCCTCAGAGACAGAACAGGAATAGTACAGCTCACATTCAGTGACAAATCAGATCCGGCTGTATTTGAAAAAGCCTCCACCTGCAAGAGTGAGTATGTACTCATGGCAAAGGGAATGGTACAGGAGCGAGAGAGCAAGAATGACAAGATCAAGACAGGCAATGTAGAGATTTTTGTCAGTGATCTGAGGATACTTTCAAAGGCTGAGACCACACCGTTTGAGATAGTCAGCGAGACGAAGGTAAATGAAGAGCTGCGTCTTAAGTATCGTTATCTTGATCTCAGGAGAGAGCCTCTTCAGAATAATATAATCATGCGTCACCAGATTGCAAAGGTAACAAGAGAGTATTTCTATGAAAATGGTTTTCTTGAGATAGAAACACCGATGATGATGAAATCCACACCGGAGGGAGCAAGAGACTATCTTATACCTTCAAGAGTACATCCCGGAAAGTTTTATGCACTTCCTCAGTCACCGCAGATATATAAGCAGCTGCTGATGATAGCTGGTTTTGACAGATATATCCAGCTGGCGAGATGTTTCCGAGACGAAGATCTCCGGGCAGACAGACAGCCGGAGTTCACACAGATAGACCTGGAGATGTCATTTGTTGACGCAGAGGATATACAGGAGTGTGTAGAGGGATTTATCCAAAGGGTATTCAAAGAGGTCATCAATGTAGACATACCGCTGCCGCTTAAGAGACTCACCTTTGCAGATGCCATGAACCGTTACGGTTCTGACAAGCCGGA
>CAMNFW010000140.1 GCA_946537565.1 uncultured Ruminococcus sp.
TCGCTGAGTGGTGCCTGTGGGACGCTCAGGACGACTGCACTAACTTCCAGAGAAATTTCTCCACCGGCAGAGTCGAGATTGAAGGCTCCGCTATCTACCATAAAACTGAGTACAGAGACAGACGCAACCACTTCGCTTTCTATACCGTTAACGATGAAATAGACGGCTTCGATACCGACCGTGATTCCTTTATAGGTCTCTATAACGGCTTCGGCGATCCCCAGGCTGTTATCAACGGCAAGGCTTCAAATTCCGTTGCTGACGGCTGGTCTCCTATTGCTTCTCATTTCAAGGAGATCACTCTTGCTCCAGGTGAAAGCAAGACCCTTGTATTTATCCTCGGCTATGTCGAAAATGATGAAGACAAGAAGTTCCTTGCAGACGGTCAGACTATCAACAAGGAAAAAGCTTACGCTATGATAGATAAGTACAACACTCCTGAAAAGGTTGCTGCCGGTCTGGCTGAGCTTAAGGCTGCATGGGACGAGCTTCTCGGTATATTCAATGTCGTTACTCCTGATGATAAGGTCAACCGTATGGTTAATATCTGGAATCAGTATCAGTGTATGGTTACCTTCAACCTTTCCCGTTCAGCTTCTTACTTCGAGTCCGGTATCGGCAGAGGTATGGGCTTCCGTGATTCTAACCAGGATATCCTCGGCTTCGTTCACCAGATACCCGACAGAGCAAGAGAACGTCTTATCGACCTGGCTTCTACTCAGCTTGAGGACGGCGGCTGCTATCATCAGTATCAGCCCCTTACCAAGAAGGGCAACTCCGATATCGGCGGCGATTTCTCCGACGATCCGCTGTGGATGATCCTTTCAGTCGGCTCTTATATCAAGGAGACCGGCGACTGGTCTATCCTCGATGAAATGGTTCCCTATGACAACGATGACTCCAAGGCTAAGCCTATGCTCGATCACCTGGACGTTTCGTTCTACCATATCGTTAATAACCTGGGACCTCACGGTCTGCCGCTGGCTATGCGTGCTGACTGGAACGACTGTATCAACCTCTCCTGCTTCTCAGATAAGCCGGGCGAGAGCTTCCAGACTTATACTAACCCCAAGTTTGCTGCTGAAGGCGGTTACTCAAAGATAGCTGAGTCAGTTATGGTTGCTGCACTGTTTACATATGCAGGCCCTGTTTACGTTGGAATCCTTGAGCATCTCGGCAAGACCGATGAGGCTGCTAAGGCTCAGGCTGAAATTGATAAGATGAAGAAGAACGTTATGGAATCTGCTTTCGACGGCGACTGGTTCATCAGAGCTTATGACGCTAACGGCGAGAAAATGGGCTCCAAGGAGTGCGAGGAAGGTAAGATCTTTATCGAACCCCAGGGCTTTGCTGTTATGTCTGAGATCGGTAAGGACGAAGGCGCTGATATCAAGACCCTCGATTCTATCGACAAGTACCTCAATACAAAGTATGGTCTCGTTCTCAATAACCCTGCTTTCACTAAGTATTATATCCAGTACGGCGAGATCTCTACTTATCCCGGCGGATATAAGGAGAACGCTGGTATCTTCACTCATAACAATGCATGGATAATCTGTGCTGAGGCTTATGTCGGAAGAGGTGATAAGGCTTTCGAGTACTACAGCAAGATTGCTCCTGCTTTCAATGAGGATATCTCCGAGCTTCATAAGACTGAGCCTTATGTTTACGGTCAGATGATCGCAGGTAAGGACGCAAGCCGTTTCGGTGAGGGCAAAAACTCATGGCTGACTGGTACTGCTGCATGGAATATGGTCGCTATATCACAGTATATCCTCGGTGTTAAGCCGGACTTCGACGGTCTTAGCGTTGATCCTTCTATTCCTCATGAGTGGGACGGCTTCACCGCTACCCGTAAGTTCCGTGGCGCTACCTATAACATCACTGTTAAAAACCCTGATCACGTTTGCAAGGGCGTTAAGGCTATGACTGTTGACGGCAAGGCTGTTGAAGGCAATGTTATCCCTGTTTGTGAGGGCGGCGTTCATGAGGTTGAGATCACTCTCGGCTGATGTGATCTAATTCGGAATGCGGAATTGATTTGCTGAACGCTGACGGTTTTGATTCTGAATATAATAATTAAGGACGGGCTGTAATGCTCGTCCTTTTTTATTTCACGTTAAGGCAGGCTGAAATAAAACCGCCGCTGAAAAAAAGTAACCTGACACTGAATTACCGTCCATGACAAGTGACATGACACAGAACTGCCATTGCTAAAATGGTTACATGAACTCAATTTGCCATCACAAAAATAGTAACCTGACACTGAATTACCGTTGCTGAAATAGTAAATTGACCCCAAACCTAATTACAGAAATAGTTGCACCATAAAGTACCGCAGCATTTTTGGTGCTGTATGCGATCGTATGTAACTAATCACGATAAGAGTGAGCGAGTTTACGAGCGTCAGCGTGAGCCAAAAAAACGTGAGTTAAAAAAATGTTAAATTCGGGTAAAATTTTGAGGTTTGCTATTGACTATGGAGTGAGGAGAATTTATAATAGTGTTGGCAGCAGAAATTGCTGACCGCAGATTTTTGTAAAACAGGAGAAAAACTATGGACGAATTTTCGATTTTCAGCGTCTTCACTATGGTGGGCGGACTTGCATTCTTCCTTTATGGTATGAACGTTATGTCAACAGGTCTGGAGAAACTCACCGGCGGAAAGCTCGAAGTTGCACTGAAAAAAATGACTTCCACTAAGCTTATGAGTATAATACTCGGAATGGTGGTAACTATCGCTATCCAGTCATCTTCAGCAATGACCGTAATGCTGGTAGGATTTGTAAACTCAGGTATAATGACACTGGAACAAACAATTGCAGTCTGTTTCGGTTCAAACATCGGAACAACATTTACAGCATGGATACTTTGTTTAGGTGACCTTGATGCTAAGGGCAGCTTCGCTCTTCAAATGCTTAAGCCGGAATCTTTCTCGCCGCTGGTGGCAATGGTGGGAATAATAATGGTGATGATGAGCAAAAAAGCCAAGCATAAGGATATCGGACGGATATTTGTGGGTTTTTCGATTCTTATGACCGGTATGACACTCATGTCAGAGGCGGTTTCTCCGCTGGCAGCTGACCCCAATTTCCAGGAAAAGCTCACTGCCTTTGAAAACCCTGTGCTGGGCGTACTGGTTGGAGCCGGTTTTACCGGAATTATCCAAAGCTCTGCTGCTTCGATCGGTATACTCCAGGCTTTCTCAACCACCGGCGGTCTGACCTACGGTATGGCTCTGCCAATAATCATGGGTCTTAACATCGGAACCTGCGTTACTGCTCTGCTTTCAAGTATAGGTGTTAGCAAGGACGCAAAGCGTGTGGCTTGGATACACATTCTCATAAAGATCATTGGTACAATTGTACTGCTCCCGATAATTATCATACTGCAAAAGATAGTGAACCTGAGCATCCTCAGCCAGACAGTCGGCTATGTTGGAATTGCTGTAATGCACACGATCTTCAATATCGCTACTACTGTCATGTTCCTGCCCTTCACAAAACAGCTGGTCAAGCTCTCACATCTGGTAGTTCGTGACGGTGCAGAGGAAGAAGAACCCGACGAAAACAAGATCACAGGTCTGGACGAGCGTTTCCTCAAAACTCCCAGCGTTGCAGTTGAAACCTGCCGCAGCGCAACTATCGACATGGCTAATCTCACAAGAGATGCTATTGTTGATGCCTTGAATCTGCTGGTAAACGGCTATGACGAAAAAGCTGCCGATAAGGTTATTGAGCTTGAAAATACCATTGACATTTACGAGGATAAGATCAACAACTATCTGACAAAGATCGCAAAAGCAAGCGTTACCGGTGCTGACAGCCGAAAAGTGGCAAAAATGATGCACAGTGTCGGCAATTTTGAGAGAATATCCGATCATGCGGTAAATCTTGTTGAATCGGTGCAGGAGATGCACGAGAAAGGCATTACCTTCTCGCCGGAGTGCATTAACGAGATTACTGTCATTTCCGAAGCCATAACAGAGAATATCGAAAAGGCTATTGATTCTTACATCGTCAACGATCTCCAGCTTGCCCATAAGATCGAGCCGCTGGAGGAGGTTGTGGACAATCTCAGCACCGAGCTGAAAAACCGGCATATCCGCCGTTTGCAGAATGATGAATGTACAGTTGAGCTGGGATATATCTTCCAGGACGTGCTTACAAACCTGGAGCGTATTTCCGATCACTGTTCAAATATTGCAGGAATACTCATTGAAACTGATGAGAAAACCAATATCCATGCTTACTTCCAGGATCTCAGAGAGAACGATGAGACCTTCCGCAGGGAGTTCAAGGAGTATTCAAAAATCTATTTCTCAAAACTTGACAAGGCAGACGAGACAGGCTGATTTGCAGAAATAAACCCCGGAACGATGCTCCGGGGTTTAATTATTATACAGCTTAAGAAAAAGCACCTTCAGGACGTTAAGAAAAACGTTTTGCAGGTGCTTTTTTCTGATATGGTTCAGCTTTGAAAGAACTGAATAAAACAGCCGTTTATGTTTTTATTTTACAGTTATGGAGCCTTCGGTCAGGTGTTCAAAGGTATACTTCTGCATAGCCTTGTCACGTTCATTGTTGATGAACATATCTGTGTCCATAACATAGAAGCCGATAGGATAAACCGTACCGCTTTTAGCGTTCATGGGTATTTCAAAGTAAAGGGTAACGATATCGCCGTCCATACCGGTATTGCCGTTGAACATCTCAGTGAAGAAAACAGAGCCAAGATGATTGTCAGTAAGCTCAGCCGGCAGATTGTCACGCCAGTACATTCCGATAGCTGCTGTGGAATAGTCAGAAGCCGAGCCTTTTTTGAACTTTATAGTATCCTCAGCCTCGTTGAGGAAGACCGGCTTAAGCTCATCAGGATAGGTTATATGCAGACCGCACATACTCCATTTCGCCTCTGCGTTTTCAACAGAAACAGTAACCTCCGCTGTTTCTCCGGCACCGGCAGTGACATTATTGATAGAAAGTCTCGGACCGTCATCAGCAGCCTTGACATCGTTATCAGACTTTTTCTCAGCAGTGACATAGGTTATAGGTTCAGTTGTTTCCGGACTATCCTCTTTTACGGAGTAAGTGGGATTGTCGGGGTCTTTTTTTTCGCAGCTGGTGAGTACCGGAACTGCACATAACATCGAAAGTAACAGAGCTGTTATACGTTTTATCATATTTTCTCCTTTACAGCGTCAACGGTGAGATCATTGTCCTGAGCTGAAATTGAGATATGATCAATTTCAGAGGCATTTTCAATGATGATCTCAGCGATCTTATCCTCGATCTCCTGACGGATAACACGGCGGATATCTCTTGCGCCGTAGGGTTTACCGTAGGATTTTTCAGCGATGAGATCGAGGGCAGCCTGGTCATAGCTGATCGTGATATTCTTATCAGCCAAAGGCTCTTTCATTTCGTCTATCATAAGGGCGGCAATATTTGCAAAGTCACTCTTGGACAGCTGTTTGAACACAACTATCTCATCAATACGGCTAATAAATTCAGGGCGGAGGAATTCCTTAAGTCCCTTCATAGCCTTGTCACGGGAAATTTCAGTTTCAGTGCGGTTGAAGCCGACACCGACGCTTTTGTCAGTGGAGCCGGCATTTGAAGTCATGCAGATAATAGTATTTTCAAAGTTTACGGTTCTGCCGTGAGCATCATCAATTCTGCCCTCGTCCAGAATCTGCATAAGGATATTCATAACATCGGGGTGAGCCTTTTCGATCTCATCTAAGAGGATTACAGAATAAGGCTTGCGGCGGACTTTTTCAGTCAGCTGACCAGCTCCATCATAGCCCACATATCCCGGAGGCGAGCCGATCATTCTTGCAACAGAATGTTTTTCCATATATTCCGTCATATCCAGTCTTATCAGCGGCTCAACGGAATCAAAAAGCTCCTCAGCAAGAGCCTTTACCAGCTCGGTTTTACCGACACCGGTGGGACCTACAAATATAAAGGAAGCCGGGCGGCGTTTTTTATTAAGCTGAACTCTTGTGCGCTTGATAGCCTTGG
>CAMNFW010000141.1 GCA_946537565.1 uncultured Ruminococcus sp.
ATTCTACCAGATTTTTGGGTGTTTGTCGACTGCTCTTTCAGTATAACACTTCACATCAGCTGCCAAACCATTCTTTGCAGCTTCTGCTATTGCTTTTTCCTCAGCCTCAGACTGGCTGATAGCTGTTGATACTTCTGCCTCCGAAGACTCTTCCTGTGTGAGTACCGGGTGTCTGTTGTTCATGTAGTCATACTCGATAACGCTAACAGTTTCAGCTTCACTGCTGATCATTATTTCATCTGCATATGAGCTTACTGCTCCTGCCATTGCAACTGAACCTGTGATTAATGCGGCTGCCATAATTGATACAAACTTTTTCATGATATTTTATCTCCTTTTGATTTCATTAGATTTTCATTTTTTCCGGCGGGGTGTTTCCCCTTCCGTGATTATAAAATACCATGTATTCAAGAAAGTTTCAATATTCAATATTCCGCCGGAATGTAGCCTAAACTACACCCGACTGCCAAACTGTTGATTAAGCTGCAAATAATTCCGGATTTGCAGTTAAACTGCCCTCTGACTGCTTCAATTGATAATTACCTGCTGCTCCGACGTTTAGACGGCTTCTTATGCAGCTTCTCTTATAGATGTTTATTCCTGCGGCTGAATTATCGCTCCCATTCTGCCTAACTCCTCCATGCTGTCTTCATCAAAAAACTCCGCTCCTGTAAAGTCACAGTTTTTAAAACTTAACTGCCTTGAATCAGTTTCAGCTGCTCCGGTTTCAATTTCATTTTCCTCCTCAAGAAAAAATACGGTGCAATAGCTGAAATCACAGGGATACTGCCCGTCCAGACTGAATTTTATATGTGCCGGCATCTTTATCGGCAGGCACTGTCCGCTGAAATCAACTCCGCAGATCACTCCGCTGCGGCTCAGCTCCATCGTCTTAATGACACACTCCGCTGTGTGTACAAACATGGAGTACCTGGAAAGATCAAGTATCTTGTCAAGAACCGTTTTCCTGTAACAAAAAACTCCGCCGGACACGTTCCGGAAATCACCGGATATTTCACCAATAAGCCGGTAAATTTCCTCTTCATTGTAAAACCACATCAAATCAAGTTCATACCGCTGGAACAGCTCCCTGCGCTCCTCATGCAGCTTGTACTCGAAAGATGTCCACAGCGCCTCTCCTATATTTATTATGTATTTCGCAGCAAAATAATCACGGAAATACTGATGCGTGAAATGCAGCTTCTGCGGCTCGGCGCTTGATGATGCAAGAAATGAAGCATTGTTTATGAGCAGTTCAACGACATCTGTTTTGTCAATGCTTTCGATCAGGGCCTTTTTGTTGAATTTCCTGGGAGCAATATAGTTCTGATAAACCCGGTCGTTCATAAGATACAGCTCGGCTGCTTTCTTAATTGCATCGCTTATATCCCCTCTGTCAATTTCATATCCAAAGCTGTCAGTCATGGTTTTTGCTGCAAAAGGAAGCACAAACTGTACCGCAAATCTCAGCAGGCTGTTCTCCGGCAGCCGGCTCTGATAATTCATTATATACGCATCAAGAAGTTCTCCTCTGGTTCTTGCTCCGGTGCTTCCGCTGTCAATATACATATTCAGGAACAATGGCGTTTTCAATAGCTCCAGAAGCTGCTGATCCGGCTTAAGTCCGGGGTTTTCAGCGAGTACATCGTCACGTTCCTTATCTGTTGCCCCAATAGTTTCTATACACCTGAATCCCTCGAAAATCTCTTCCGCCGGTACTGTCCTTCCACTAATAATTATTTGTATATTATTGAAATTTTTGCATAAATATTCAGTTTCAGCTATAAACTCGGACTGCAATTCTGAGCTGATTTCATTCAAACCGTCCAGCAGCAAAGTGTACTCCGGAACTCCGTTCACAGGCACCCGCTTTAATATGTTTTTCAGCTCTTCAAGCCGTCTCAGCACCTCATCTTTTCCCTCACAGGCACAGGCAGTTTCAAATGTTAAATACTCATACTGGTAAAAATATTTCAGCAGTATCTGCACCAGCAGCCAACAGCTCTCCGAATCGAATTCTTCATGCCGTTCATATCTGTATTTATATAGCGGAAAGTATAATTTTACCAAATTACTGTGGTTTATCTCCCTGAGCATAATCGTCGTCTTACCCTTTGCTCCAGCACCATAAAGAAAAATATTCTTCCCATCCGGCAGCCTTTTTATCATCTTTCCACCACAGATCATTTCAAGCTGATATTCCCTTTCCCAGTGAGATTCCGCTCCCTCAAAAATGTATGGCCGCCTGAAATTCACCGCAATGCTGCTCTCAATATTCACCGGAACATCAAGCTTAAGACTTGAATCACCTGTAAATCTTACAGTCCGGAATTTCAGCCGGTCAGGAAGTTCGAGCAGATGAATACAAGCACCTGTCTTTGCATATTTATGCACATGATACAGTATCCCCAGAAGCAGCGCCTCAAAACATATCTGCTTCGGATGACCTGAGCTTCCGTACAGCTTATTCTTCAGAATAAATTCTCCGCCGTATAGTATTTCCTCAGTTTCATCCTGCTGAAGCACCTCAAGCAGTGTGTAAACTAACTGCGGTATTTTTGAATCATCAAGTGCCTTGTCGCAAAGTCCTTTTATCAAAGCAATATAGTTATAATAATTTCTTCTGCCAATACTCTGCTCAATTTTTTCAAAGCTGAAAAGTCCGTATGGATATTCCGTCTCGCCACGCATAAGCCTTAACAAAAACCGGTCTATGCTCCCTCCAAAACGATTTCCTATGTCCACACTGTCCTCACTGTCAGCTATAATGCTCATCAGCTCAACATATATTTTTCCACGCCCAAGCCGTCCCCTGCCGGTTTTTTTCGCCTCAAAAATCAGATTCAAAACTCCTGCCGCATTCAGTTCCAATTCCCTTCCCCCCTCAAAAATGGAATAAACTCCGCCATTTATGGAATAAACCTTCTCCAGATAAGTGCTACAATTATAATTGAACAATTCATCTTTATTCTATCACCCCATATCACTGCTGTCAAGAAAAAAAGCCGTAAATTTCTGCAATTTACGGCGCAATAGGATTATTCTGTATTGTTTAATTTTATCATATTTCAGTTAAAAAATCAACTGCTTTTCAGCTACTTTTGCACATTTGCAATTAAAATCAGCAGTTTCACCAAGTTAAACAGACCTAATTTGTTACTATTAACATTTTTAGTCCGTCAGTTTTATGGTCAAGGAGGAGAGTGAAAAATGGCACGCAGAGGAGAAAATATTTATAAGCGCAAAGATGGACGCTGGGAAGGAAGATACAGAGCCGGTTACTCTGACAGCGGAAAGGCTAAATACCGCTCTGTTTACGGTCATTCTTATGCAGAAGTCAGGTCTAAGCTTGCGCCGCTGAAACTATCTGCTCCGTCACCGGCTTTAAACTGCCGCCTGACGGTAAAAGAGCTTTTTGTTGAATGGCTGTCCGCAGTAAAGCTTCGTGTGAAGCCTTCAACATTTGCAAATTATCAGTTGAAGGTGGAAAAGCATATTTTGCCAGCATTCAGCGGACTGCGGTATGATATGCTGACGGTCCATTTGCTTAACAGCTTTATTGATAAAAAACTTCGTTCAGGCTTGTCAGCTAAATATGTTTCAGACATTGTGATCGTCTTCAAATCCATGTCCAAGTATACTGCCAAGATACATGGTTTCCGCAATATACTGGCTGATGTCACACTTCCTAAGCCTCAAAAAAAGAATACCACTATTCTCTCACACAGCCAACAGCTGCAGCTTTGCAGATATCTGCGAACGAATCAGAGCATATCTTCACTCTGCATTCTTCTCAGCCTTTACACTGGGCTTCGTGTTGGAGAGATTTGCGGTCTTAAATGGAAGGATATTGAATTTGATAAAAGTATTATTACCGTCAACCATACTGTTCAGCGCATACGCTCTGCTTCTAAGTGTACACGCATTATCATCGGCACTCCTAAAAGCCGGTCATCTCAGCGTTCTATACCTGTGCCGGAGTTCATTTTGAAGCTGCTGAAAAATTACCGGCGTAATGATAACTGCTTCATTCTTTCAGGCTCTGAAAAAGCTGTCGAACCCCGGACGCTGCAGCGTAGATTCAAATCTGTTCTAAAAAAAGCAGATCTACCGTCAATAAACTTCCACAGTCTCCGTCATATGTTTGCGACCAACTGCCTGCAAGCCGGCTTTGATGTTAAGACACTTTCAGAAATACTCGGACATTCCAGCGTCGAAACTACTCTGAACCGCTATGTTCATTCCTCTATGGAGCGTAAATTCGCTTGTATGGCTATGCTTGAATCCATTGCATTCAGATCGCTTATGCCGTCAGAATTATCGTCAGCTGCCGTAACTAAACCGCCTGTTTTCCAGGAAATCAAGTGCCGATGACATTAAGTGCAGAAATTTACGGCTGCCATATAGATTATTCTATCACAATTATTATAATATATGCAAAGGAGAATTATTATGTTACGATACAAAAATAATCCTATAAAATCAGAAACAGACAGTTATCGCTGTCCTACACGCACAGCAAAACCTGATAATAATACTTCCATTATAAAAATAGCTTCAAGAATCTTTACAGCTGCAATCAGCACTTTATTATTAACAGCTTTTGTATCATGCGGTGCTTCTTCAAATGAACCTATGATCAATTAAAGTATTCTTTGCACAGTCAGTGATGATCTAAAAAATTAACTATTATTTTTTAAAGGACTTGATATCATGCGTATTATATTGCTATTACTTCTATTGGTTTTCTGTATAATCAGAATTTTGTTTTGCGGATATGCAACAAAATCTATAAACGAGAGCAAAGGCTACAGCGGTGGTTTTTTAATGGGAGTCCTTTTGGCTGAGCTGGGCGTCATAATTGCTGCACAAAAAATAGAACAGCCCGATGCAGAACTAAACGCATACAGAGCTGTTCTATTAAAAGATGTTCTGAAAAAACACCATTATCCATTTTCCAGCCCGCAAGTTGAACCTATAGACGATCCGGATGCCGACTTAGAAGAAGAAGCTGAGATTGCAAAAGTTAATATTTCTTTTTATATCATTCATGGCTTATTTATGCTTCTTTGGTATTGCGTAATAATAGGGGCATATCTTTGGTATCTCATAGGCTATACTATTTATTGGATATTCAAATTTAAATTACTAAAAAAAGGAACAGAAGGCATAAAATCTAATGCTGCCGAAACAGCTGCCTTAGCAAAGGAAAAAGCAGGAGCAGCTTTAAACGGTCTTAAAGGAAAAGCTTCAGCATTTGCTGCTGACCTGAAAAAGAATAATAACAGCAATGCTCCTGTTAATAACGCTGCATCAGAAGTAAATAACGTTACACAGAATATTACTCCTGAGCCAGAAGTCAATAATGTCGATGCTTCTACAGATCCTGCAAGCTTTGACGAGCTTTACAAAAAAGCAATGAATAGTTTAGAGGAGGAAGAAGCTGATGATGAGACTGCTTACAATGATGTTGAAAGCAGCTATGCTGGCAATGAAGCTGGACAGCCTTCTGCTGAACATCATGTAAATCCGCAGCCTGATCCTGTAAATCCGCAGCCTGAGCCTGAACAGTTCAGATATGAGGAGAAGAAGAAATCTCCCATTGTATTTGTTCTTTTCGGTTTGATCGCTGTTCTGCTCATTGGAATTGGTATTCTCGGCGGTATGCTGCTAATGAAGGATAAGAACAGTAAATCTGACGATAGTATGATCGACAATGCACCAACAGCTGCTGAAAGTACAGATTCAGCTGAACCAAAAATAACAGGCAGTGGCTTAGAAAAAGCTGCTAATTCAGTTTTGCTCGAGATGGACGAAGAAGGCATTGATATTTCAGGTAAGTATATCATTTGTCAGCCACGCAGAGCCTCATACAACATTCCTGATAATTTTGACGTTGGTACATTCTTAGACAAAATAACAGATTATTTTGAATCAGAGGATTCATATGTTTGGTTTGTTCTCGTTAAAGACGGAAATGTTGAAACCGCTGCTATTGGCGAATCTTGGGATAGC
>CAMNFW010000142.1 GCA_946537565.1 uncultured Ruminococcus sp.
AATATTTGTGTATAATGAGGGTAGGGATTGTTGGAATTGTATAAAAGATTAATACAAGGAGGTCACTTTTATGGCTAAAAGAATCGTTCTAAACAATATCTCATACCACGGCACCGGTGCTGTGGCTGAAATCACTAACGAGGTCATCAGCAGAGGCTTTAAAAAAGCTTTCCTTTGCTCTGATCCCGATCTGCTTAAATTCGGCGTAACTAAAAAAGTTACCGATATCCTCGATGAAAAAAATCTGGAGTATGAAATTTATTCCGAAATTAAACCAAACCCTACTATCACTAACGTCCAGACCGGTGTTGCCGCTTTTAAAAATTCCGGAGCAGATTATATTATCGCTGTCGGCGGCGGCTCATCTATGGATACCGCTAAGGCTATCGGTATCATTATCGCTAACCCTGAATTTGCTGACGTTGTTAGCCTTGAAGGTGTCGCTCCTACTAAAAATCCCAGCGTCCCTATCTTCGCTGTCCCAACTACCGCAGGCACCGCCGCTGAGGTTACTATCAATTATGTCATAACAGATGAAGCTAAAAACCGTAAAATGGTTTGCGTCGATACCCACGATATCCCCGTTGTCGCTTTCATCGACCCAGATATGATGAGTACCATGCCCAAAGGCCTTACCGCCGCTACCGGTATGGACGCTCTTACCCACGCTATCGAAGGCTATATTACTAAGGCTGCCTGGGAAATGACCGATATGTTCCACCTCAAAGCTATCGAGATCATCTCAAGATCTCTCAGAAATGCCGTAAATAATACCCCGGATGGCAGATCAGATATGGCTCTCGGTCAGTATATCGCCGGTATGGGATTTTCTAATGTTGGTCTCGGTCTCGTTCACTCAATGGCTCACCCTCTCGGCGCTCTCTATGATACCCCACACGGTATAGCTAACGCTATTATCCTGCCTGCTGTTATGGCTTACAATGCTGAGGCTACCGGCGATAAATATAAAAATATCGCCGCTGCTATGGGCGTTGAGGGTACAGAAAATATGTCACAGGAAGAATATAGAAATGCCGCCGTCAATGCCGTTAAACAGCTGGCTAAGGACGTTGGTATCCCCGAAAACCTTAAGGATATCGTAAAGGAAGAGGATATCCAGTTCCTATCTGAATCAGCCTTCGCTGATGCCTGCTGTCCAGGAAATCCAAGAGATACTTCCGTTGAAGAGATCGCTGACCTCTATCGTTCTCTGCTTTAAAATATTATGAAGAAATTTGAGTACAAAGTCGTAATTTATGACACTAAAGGCTTCTGGGGCGGAAACGTTGACTCCGACAGCCTCGAAAATAAGCTGAATTATTTTGGAAGCGTGGGTTGGGAGCTTATAAGCTGCACCGCTTCCAATCAGAGCTACGGTTCGTCTAAAAGCTTGGTTTGTATTTTTAAACGAGCGATCGAACAGTGATCTGAGCTTCATGTTCTGAAATATTAAAAATATGCCCCGAAGTTATTACCGATCTGGTCATTGCTTCGGGGCTGTAATTCTATTTCCTGACGCTGATTCTTTCACGGTTCTTATTTATTCCGGCTGCTGAAAATTTTTTTTTGAAACTTAAGATTATTTTAAGGTTCATGGGTTATTATATCAGTGGATTAAGAAATCCCCCAATTCCCCTTCTATATTTATTTTATTTTAGGCTATGCTTTTTCGCATAGCTTTTTGCTTTTTTCAGCTACTTGAAAGTGCTTTTTGTAAATATGATCAGTGTAATTATAGAAACGATTATAGGCAGAAAAGCAATAAGTAAATTCAATCCTACTTCAAGTATGCCATAAAGAGGTCCCGACTGTGATTCAAGTACCATAGTTCCTACAAGTAATACTGCACTTCTTGTTACTGCTGCTGACATTCCTTTTCCAATCGCCGTTTCAGGAAGTTTTTTCACCACATATTTTATTATTGGGTTGTCAGGATCAACTCCTAACAGCTTTCCTATGAGCATTGCTGGGGAAACAATAATTGTAGTCCCGGAAATAAGACATTGAAGACAGGTCAATCCCCATTGATATATATCATTAGCGCTTACCAGTGAAACAATAAAACTGTTAGCAATTATTCCTACCAAAACAATTATTAGTCTTGAAACAATCATTATACTTATATTTTTATTGTTTACTGGAATTATTCTTTCTACAACAGAAATTAGGAACATCAGCGATATCAATTCAGCAGTTTCTGAAACAAATAAACCGAGATGATCGTGCATTATTGATATAAGAGTTGTATCCTTCCCCATTATTGTAACGAAAGGTATACCATCGCTGATAAGCCCATGCTCTGCACCGCTGCTGATAATACCAACAATAATTATGTATAAAAAAAATACAGTATATAATCCTGAAGCAATTTGGTTGCTTTGTCCTGTTTCACCAAGAGCATACATTTTCAGAGCATCAATGCCTACAACAAATAGTATCAATATACCTATAAAAATAATTAATTTTATCATCAGCGGTCAGTATAAATATTTCCGCTCATATCGGTAAATGTATGATCTCCAACCTTTTTCAGATATATCTCAGTTCCATTTGCATCATATCCGGTGTAAGTATGTCCTGTAGATATTCTTATGGCTAACGGAATAAAGATTATCATGAAACACAGGGTTATTTTGAAACCGATTTTAATTCCACTCCATAGACAGCTAAACCAATTTTGCCAAAAATATCCTTCCGGTGAACGTTTTTTTACCCATAAAGTGGGAATAACAATAAAAGAGATACACCCCAGAAGTATTATGACTAAAGCGCCGATGTTTAATGCAGTTTCTTCTTGGGTAGATTCTGTTGAGGAAGAACCCCAAAAATCTTTTATGAAGAAAGACATAATCACAGGTACAAGAGTACCAAGCGTACCCATAATTCCTGCCCAAAGCATATATGCTAAAAATCCGTTATAAACCTTTTTAATTTTCATATTCAAAACTCCTTTTTGATATTTTTTTGATATAAACGAGAATATTAAGATCAATGTGTCAGCCATAAGAGCTGTTAAAATTGTATTTTCTGTAAATAATACAGTTATAAGTCGTACAATTGTTATTTCCGCCCATTTTTATCACCCCTAACGATAACTTGTTGTATATATTATATCATGTGTTTTTAGAAAAGTCAACAAGAATAGTACAAAATTCCACCGATTTAGTATAAATTATATGTATAATGATTTTGAAGATCGGAGTTGAATTTTTGTGGATTTCGGAACAAAATTAAAAGAGCTAAGAAAACAGAACGGTTTTACTCAGCAACAGCTTGCTGAGCGTATAGGTGTTACTAAATCTGTTATATCGTTTTATGAGCTTAAAGAAAGGGCTCCTTCACCGGATATATTGATAAAACTGGCATATGTTTTTCATGTAAGCACGGACTTTTTATTAGGAATAGAACGAGGTAAAACAATTGACGTTTCAGGTCTTGAAGATGATGACATAAAAGCTATTCAGTTAATTGTTGACAGGTTAAGAAGAAAAAAATAAAAGGAGTATGACAACTCCTTTTTTTATATTTTAATTTATTTGTTTAAGATTATTTTAAGGTTCACGGGTTATTATATCAATGGATTAAGAAATCCCCCAATTCCCCTTCTATATTCATTTTATTTCCGGCTATGCTTATTTCGCATAGCTTTTTTGCTTTTCAAGAGCGGTCAGAATCGTTGATCATTCTTTTAAGCTTACTTTCAATAACGGCTGCCGAGATAATTACAGAAACCGTCATCAATATCAAAACAGAGGTCTGAACGACAGCTGCTGTTTTTTGCCCTGTAATAAAGATCAGTGCAGCCAACGTCAGAAGAAAGGATATTATTCCTGTTATAATCCATATTTTTCCGCAGTTATTATTAGCATAATACCAGGTTTTTTCATTGCAGACAGCTCTGGTTGTTTTATAGCCAATTGATTTATCGGCAGGGGAAGCTGCATATTTTTTCATACATATTCCGCCGAGTATAATTCCCAGCGAGACAATTATATTAACAATTATAATAATATTCATGATAATATCCTTTCAGACCATATACTCAGCCGAAAATATTGTTGAGTATAGTGAGGATTTTTTCGCTTAGCTTGTTGGAATACACAATATTCAGTGCTGTTTCAGGGCGGTTGGTTATGATATTATCAACTCCTAATGCTTTCATTTTTTTGATATCAGCAGAACGGTCAACAGTCCACACGAACACACGCTTGCCGTTCTGGTGAGCGCTGTTCACCACGGAAGGTGTAACAAACGCATAGTTCAGGCTTAGAGCGTCGATATTATCCATATTGGTATATGCAGAGGTAGAGGAGATATTTGCAATCAGACCGGTTTTGATTTTCGGGTCAAGTTTTTTAGCTTTTTTCAGGGCAGAGTAAGAAAATGACGTAATATAGCAGGAATCGCTGATGCCATACTCATGAATCAGCTCAACAGTTTTTTCAGTGGTGAGCTGAACGCTGCCATAGTTTTTTATTTCAATATTCAGCATTATATTATCGCCGCAAAGCTCCAGTACATCGGAAAACAGTGGTATCTTAGCGTCGGAGAATTCGCCGGTATCTCCGAACCAGCTTCCGGCTGAAAACTGTTGAAGCTCGTCGTAGGTATAGCTGTTGAGAGTGCCTTTTCCGTTAGTTACTCTGTCGATATTTTCGTCATGGAAGACAACCAGCTGTTCGTCCTTAGTGAGCTGAACGTCAAGCTCAATGAAGTCTGCGCCGCTGTCGATAGCAGCTTGAAACGCATACAATGTATTTTCAGGAGCGGCTGATGAATAGCCACGGTGGGCAGTAATGTTAGTTCTGTTGAGAATGCCGACATTGAGGTTTATCTTATTCTTATACAGGGCGTTGAAGTAAGTGAGGTTCAGCATTAGACCGGCGGCGGCAGCTGATGAAAACAGAGCAATTTTAACTGGAGTTTTCATTTTAGCAGGTTCACGGTTAGGGAGGGTCAATTTTTCTTCCGGATCGACATCTGCGAAGAATCTGCCTGTCAGCCAGCACATTACGGCTGGAGAGGAGAGTGAAGACGAAACTGCTAAGAATATTTTTCCGGCATATTTAAGCACTTTTATTGTACCGGAGAGGGCACGTCCCGGACGGGAGAAGCCTTTTATGAACAGCATAACGATAAAGCTTATTACAAATGTAATGATAAGGGCAGCAGCGGCAGCGAACAGGCTCCAGAGAATGAGTGAGAGAGCCATTTTCATTTTATTTCCGTTGACAGTTTTTCGGCTGGCGACGGTACACTCATGGAATTTTTTATCAGTTAAAATGAGATAGTGAATGCTGTAGCTGCGGCTGATGATAATGATTGCAAAGAGCAGTTCAAGGAAGAAGAATACCAGAACGGCAGATTTATTTCCAACAGATCGGAATAGCATTCTCATTACAGACATTAGCGGAGCCATAAAAATACCGGAAGAGATAGTGAACTGAGCCATTGGTATAAACAGCATGAACAGCAGAAAATGCAATATTCCGGTACCTCGGAAGGCTTTAACGAAGGAGCGGAAGCCGGAGCGAAACATACCGCCGACGGTAATTTTCTCATGTTTCATCACACAGGAGAAGCAGGCGGCAAGGGCAGATAGTTCCACATATGAAAAAAAAGCCAGCACAAACATAGTTATTATTGCTGCGATTATAGTGACTGGATTTGAGATATAGCTCAGCAGTTTCTGGTCGGATAGATAGTTTATACCAGAAGCTTTCATTGTAAGTTTTAGCAGCAGGGTCAACAGGGGAGCGCCTATTGCCAGCATTATCATTTTATACAGCAGCTCAAACGCTATAAAATGCGGAAATGCCCTGACAAAGGCACCCATTGAGCTGAAAAAATTTTTCTTCATTTAATACCCCGTTCAGTTCTGAACGAACCATTATTTTTTTAACAAAGACCGTTCTCAGCCTTTATTAATAGTATACTCCCCCTCCCCCCATTTGTCAACACTTTTTTAGCTCACGTTGCCGCTCGTAAACTCGCTCACT
>CAMNFW010000143.1 GCA_946537565.1 uncultured Ruminococcus sp.
CGCTCAGCTCCGCAAAAATACCGATATGACCGTATTTCTCACCACCCATTACATGGAAGAGGCTGCGGAGGCTGACAAGATCATTATTATTAATAAGGGCAGCATCATTGCAGAAGGTCTGCCTCATGAGCTGAAAGAAAAGTTTGCTTCGGATCATCTCCGGCTGTACTGCAATGATTCTCAGAAAAATACTATTATCCCCAGACTTTCCGGCAGAGATTTCTCCGTTGAAAACTATGGCTTGAAGATCACTCTCAGCTCAACTAAAGATGCCCTTCCAATTCTCAGCATGATCGGTGACAATTACGAGAGCTTTGAAGTAATACAGGGTACTATGGACGATGTTTTTATTGAAGCTGCTAAGGAGAATAAATGATATGACAAAATTTTATTATCTGACTAAAAGAAATATGCTGCTGTACTTCCGGGACAAAAGTGCGGTTTTCGCTTCGCTGCTTTCTATGCTGATCGTCATCGGTCTTATGCTGTTTTTCCTCGGTGATATGAACATCAGAAACATTACCGATGGCTTATCTAAAATCCCCGGTCACGATACTTCAAGAGATCATGACAACGCAAAGCTCCTTCTCCTCTCATGGACAGCTGCCGGTATAATGCCGATAAACTCGCTTATGGTAACGCTTTCTGTCTTATCTTCAATTATCCGTGACAAAAATTCCGGACGCATAAATTCAATTTATACAGCTCCTGTCAGCCGTACAGTTATCACACTTTCATACATCTGTGCTGCCTGCATTTCCTCTATAATTATCTGCTCTGCAACTCTTGCAGTATCTGAAATTTATATCTGTGCAAAAGGTTTTTCAGGATATACATTTAACGAACATTTGCAGATCATTGGCATGATCTTAGTTAACTCCTTTACATATTCAGCGCTTATGTATATTTGCGCTTCTTTGATAAAAAGTGAAGGTGCTTGGAGTGCAGTCGGAACTGTTGTTGGTACACTCTCCGGCTTCTTCGGCGGAATATACCTCCCCATTGGTTCAATGTCAAAAGGTCTTGCTGATGTGATCTGCTGCTCGCCTGTTATTTATGGAACCTCCATGTTCAGAAAAGTTATGACGGATACTATTATAAGTAATACATTCTCCGACGCTCCTGAAAATGTTATCATGAGCTACAAAAATTCTATGGGCATTGAACTCGAAGCTTTCGGGAATAATATTTCACCTGCTGAATGTGTGATAATTGTCATCGGATTCGGTCTGCTGTTCACCGTCACAGGTGTCATACTTACAAGATATATGAAAAGGAGGGACAGATAATCGTGAGGATAATTATCGAAAATCCCTCAGATGACTCCGAGGATGAGATCATAATCCGCTGCCGTGAGCTTGATGACGAGCTGTTGGCTCTTATCTATAAGCTCAAACAAGGCAGAAACCATATCACCGGCTACAGCAATAAAACTATGAAACAACTCTCTCCCCGTGATATCTATTACTTTGAATCTGTAGATAATAAGGTCTTTGCTTATTGCGAGAATGAAGTTTTTGAGGTCAGGGAAAAGCTCTATGAGATAGAAAATAATTACTCCGGCAGCGATCTCCAGCGTATTTCAAAATCTGTTATCGTTAATATCTCATTGATAGAAAAAATCTCGCCTATGCTTGGCTCAAGACTGGAGGCTACTATGAAAAACGGCGAAAAAGTTATAATTTCAAGACAGTACGTCCCGGAGCTTAAAAAAAAGCTTGGAATTGCAGAGAGGTAAACAAGTATGAAAAAATTTACTGAAATCATAAAATATTTTACATCTATCACCACCGGAATCGTTCTGGTTTTTATTGTAATTATCCTTATTCAGGGGGATAAATCGTTTCCCACAAAATTCTTGTTTGAAATTCCCTGCGCTTCCCTGGCAACTTCTCTGTTAACTATACTCCTTGCTCCTGATGAAACCAGTCAGCCTAAGCCATTTTTTTTAAGAGTTACTCTCCATTATATCGCCTTATGCGTGCTTATGACAGTGCTGGGAGTCAGCTTCGGCTGGGTAAAACTTGATGCCAGCGGTATCCTTACTATGATCCTCTCTACTGCTGGGGTCTATGTTTTCACCTATGCAGTATCTTACTTCTCATCAATGCGTGATGCTGAAGAGATCAATTCTGCTCTCAACAGAAAGAATAAAAAATAATCTTCTCAACCTTCGGTTTAGTCTGTAAATCGAAGGTTGATTTAATTAGAAAAACAATCGCTTGTATTCTACCTTGTGTTGTGCTATAATTAAAAATGAAGAAATACAGTTGAGAATTCGGAACTCATACTGCCGCTTGCAAGCTCGTTTACTTCACCATTATCATGTCGCTGCTGCCGCTCCTGACATGATGCTCCGGAGATTTTATTATGGATAAGAAAAATATTTTTCGCAAAAACCTCGTTGAACGGCGCAGAAAACTCGGACTTACTCAGGAACAGCTGGCTCAGCGTATGAATGTTTCACCGCAGGCTGTGTCGAAATGGGAAAACTCCAGCTATCCTGATGCTGAGCTTCTGCCGCTGCTGGCTAAGTCCCTCAACACTTCGCTGGACTCACTGTTCGGTATTCGTGCTGATAATGAAAATCTGGATCTGCCCCAGCTCATTCATGATGCCATTCAGAATGCTACTCTGCAAAATCGTCCGCAGCTTGTCATGGAGCTGTTCTATGCCATTATGCGTGCCTACGACCTGACTTATAAAAATACCGCCAAACTTCGCACAGATTATGACCGTGAAACCTTCGCTGGCATTAAAACAGACTGTGAACAGGCTCTTATGCGCCTTACAAAAGATCTGCGTTACTTCTTTTATATCGAAGCTCCGGAAGATGGGCTTAATCACTATTTCACAAATACCAAAAATATGGCACGGCTGCTCAGAACCCTTGCCGATGAAGATGCTATCCGTATCGTCAGCTACCTCGGCAGCGGCAGACGCAATAAAATGCACTCCCCTTCCGTTATATCCGGCAGACTCAATATTCCTATTGAAAAAGTTCAGCACATCATTGACAGGCTCGATCGCTTCGGTCTTGTCTGGAGAGTCTGCGTTGACCTCGAAGAAGGCGAAACTATCATGTACGGCTATACCCATAATCAAGCCATTGCTATGATCCTTACCCTGGCTCAGTCCATCAGCAACTATTTTCAATTCTGGGACCCGGTACATGATGAGTATTCCCTCGGCATTTTCAAAGACGAAACCGGTCATAATAAAAATACTATCCCCCAGGTATCCTGGTGGGGAGAAGACGAAACATGACTGCCACGTCTATCAGATGAGAACCATGAGAGGATTAGGTTTTGCAGTTCCCTCTGTTCAGAACTGCAAAGGGGTTCTCATACAAATAATGAATTATTTTATAGGAGGATTTTTAAAATGAAGAAAATTATCGCCGCTTTTACGGCAGTTATCATGACCGGCGCTTTCTGCGCTCCTGCTGTTACTTCAAACGCTGCCGGCAGCTATGACATGACCGTTACAGTAGATATGTCCGCTGAGGGAAAAGCCATAAGCCCTTACATCTACGGAATCAATCAGTATGGTCATCAGGACGACTATAAAAAAGTTTCCATTAACGCTGTACGTCAGGGCGGAAATCGCATGACTTCCTACAACTGGGAGACCAACGCTTCCAATGCCGGTTCAGACTGGAAATTCAGCTCCGATAACAACCTCTCTAACTCCGACAGACCTGCTGACTGCGCTCAGGTTCTTTCCGCAGAGGGTCAGAAATATGGCTTTGACTATAAACTGACTACCCTTCAGCTGGCTGGATATGTCGCTGCTGATATGAACGGTACAGTTACCGAGGAAGAGTCTGCACCTTCTGCTCGCTGGAATAAAGTTGAACTGGTCAAAAATGCGCCCTTCGATGAAACCCCTGATCTCGATGACGGTACAGTTTACATGGACGAGTATGTCAATTATATCATCAATACCCTCGGCGATTCTAAGTCAGCTACCGGTATCCAGGGCTACAGCCTTGACAATGAACCTGCTCTCTGGGCTAATACCCACTCACGCCTGCACCCCCAGCCGGTAACTATCGCTGAACTCGCTGACAAGTCAATCACTATGGCTGCTGCTGTTAAAAAACTTGACCCAAATGCTGAGATCTTCGGTCCTTCTCTTTATGGTTATACCGCTTATGACCACCTCGCTGATGATGATAATTCTAATGAATGGGAGGAAATCAAATCAGCTAATAACTATCACTGGTACCTTGACTGCTATCTCGACCAGATGAAAAAAGCCAGCGATGAGGCTGGTGTAAGACTTCTCGATGTTCTGGATATTCACTATTACTCAGAATCTTCAAGAGTTGGCGCTGAGGACAGAGTTCAGTCCGTCCGCACTCTTTATGAGAAAGGCTTTGTCGAAAACAGCTGGATCGGTCAGTGGTGTCAGGAAAATGTTCCGATACTTCCTACTATAAAAGCTTCTATTGACAAATATTATCCCGGCACTAAGCTTGGTATCACCGAATACAACTACGGCGGCGCTGATGATGCTTCCGGCGTTGTCGCTCAGGCTGAGGCTCTTGGCTGCTATGCAGATCAGGAAGTTTATTTCGCTACTGTCTGGAACGGCAGCGGCTTTATCCTCTCCGGTATCAATCTTTACACCAACTACGACGGCAAGGGCGGCTGCTTCGGCGATACCCTTATCCCGGCTTCTACAGAAGATGTTTCTAAGGCAAGCGCTTATGCAGCCGTAAATAAGGACGATGATTCTACTGTTACTGTTATGCTCACCAATAAGGACTTCAACAATTCAGAGAACGCTTCTATCATTCTTAACGGCGCTTCCAAAGATTACAAATCCGCAGCTGTTTACGCTGTATATGGTGACAACTCCGATATCCGCCTGATAGATGTCGTTGATGTGGAAGGCGGCAAGGTAAATGTTGAGCTTCCTGCTCTCTCCGCTGCAATGATCGTTATTACCGAGGATAAGGCTGATATAACTGTTCCTGTTGAATCTGAAATAAAGACCGAGGTTTTCGATGATCCTATGTCAATGGTTAACGATAACGGTTTTGTTGAGATCCCGATCACCGATGCTGAACACCTTAAAAAGATCGTTATCACTGGTGATGTTTCTTCAAGCGCAGGTTCAGGCTGGGGAAACGCTGGCTGTGCAGTATGTATCAATGCTGTTGACGATGCCGGTACAGCTTTCTGGACTTCAAAGGGTTACAGTCTCTCTCTCGGCAGCGGTTCAACTGCTACTGTTGATTTTGACGGAACTTTGAAGAATAAAGATGATGAGGTAAATGCCGTTGTCGCCGACGGAAAAGTTGAACTCCAGAAATGGTGGGACGCTTCCGAAAAACAGGAACAGGATATTCCGGACGAGATCACCGTTAAGTATACTAAGGTCGAGGTATTCTATGAATATCCGGCAGAACAGTCAACTGATATACTTTACGGCGATGCAAACCTTGATAATAAAGTGACCGTTGCTGATGCTGTTGCTATTCTCCAGCATATCGCTCTCAACGATAAATATGGTCTTAAAGGTCAAGCTCTCACCAATGCTGACTGCTTTAACCCCGGCGATGGAATCACCGCTAAGGACGCTCTGTCTGTTCAGAAGTATGATGCCAAAGTATTGCTTGCTCTTCCTGAAACCATTGATGCAGCTGAATAATTTATAGCAAAAAGCCGGCAGGTCGAAAGACTTTGCCGGCTTTTTTTCTATTACAATTTTTTCAGATTAGCTGTTATTGTATCCGCACTTATCTCAAAGCGCTTTTTTGTATCAGTCTCAACTGATAATATGCCGTTTCTCCAGCAGTCAAAGTCCACATCGTCAAATTCT
>CAMNFW010000144.1 GCA_946537565.1 uncultured Ruminococcus sp.
AAAATGACAAAATCTTCTATACGCACACCGAACTTTCCGGCTATATATATTCCCGGCTCTACAGTAACTACAGCGCCTTCATTCAGTGGAAGCTTATAGTTCGGCGAAGCATTGGGACGCTCATGTATTTCAAGTCCTACTCCATGACCAAGAGAATGACCAAAGCAGCTGCCATAACCGGCATCAGTGATTATATCCCTTGCAATGCGATCAAGCTCCTGACCTGATATTCCTGGTCTTGCAGCACTTATTCCTGCATTCTGAGCTTCAAGCACAATGCTGTATACACGTTTCATTTCCTCTGACGGTTCGCCCACACACACGGTTCTGGTCATGTCACTGTGATAGCCATTGTAAACTGCACCAAAATCCATTAGCACAAATTCTCCCTCCTGTACCTTTCTGTCCGAAGGTACACCGTGCGGCATGGAGGTATTTGGACCAGATAGTGCTATTGTCTCGAACGAAAGATCCTCCGCACCGTTAAGAAACATTCTGTGGTTTAACTCAAGGGCTATCTCTCGCTCTGTTATGCCGGGCTTTATCAGCTCCAGAACCTCAGCAAGCGCTGTTTCAGCTATTTCCTGGGCTTTTTTTATACATTCAAGTTCGTCTGCGGATTTCACCATTCTAAGGTCATTTATGCCATTGCTCAGTACGTCAGTATCTATTATTTCTATATCCTTAAAAAAGCTGCGTACCCGGTTCAGCTGGCTGACAGTCATAGTCTGAGACTCTATCGCCATATTCTCTGCACCGTGTTTTTTCAGAAGCTCTGCAATCTGCGGATAAAGCTTTTTCTGTTCAATTACCTCAGCTGATGTCACAGCAGCTCTCGCCTTTTCAATGTAGCGGAAATCAATTATCAAATAGGCTTTATCCTTGAAAATCAGGACTGTTCCGTCGGAAGACTTCATTCCTGTAAAATATCGCCTGTTGATATCAGATGTTATCATCGCACAGCTCACACCCTCCGGCAGCTGTGCAAATAGTTTTTCATATTTGTTCATATTTCACCTCAAAGCTCAGCCATTGCCTGTACTGCCATATAATAACTAAGAAAGCCAAGTCCGCAGATGCTTCCCTTACATACAGGAGCGATCACTGAATTTGAACGGAACTCTTCCCTTGCGTCAATATTGCTGATATGCACCTCAATGACCGGTATTTTTATGGCAGCAATTGCATCACGAATTGCATAACTGTAGTGAGTATATGCTCCGGCATTGATTATAACACCGTCAAAACTTTTTCTTGCAGCGTGGAGCTTGTCGATAATTGCACCCTCATGGTTTGACTGAAATATCTCACATTCAAGTCCAAGTTTCTTTGCACGTTCAATGATATTCTCATTGAGCGTATCAATTCCGCTGCTGCCGTATACTCCCGGCTCACGTTCTCCAAGAAGATTAAGATTTGGTCCGTGTATTACAAGTATCTTTTTAATCATTGTGCTGCTCCTTATCTATAAAGTTTTTTGGTAAAAATGGTTTTTCAAGCTTACGCTTAAAGAGTATGAAACGTTTTTCTTTTCCTTCCGGCGCTATTGGCTGCACAAATATTGCTTTCAGTCCGGAGTGATTTGCTCCCCAGATGTCTGTGAAAAGCTGGTCGCCCACTGCCGCAGCTCTATTACGGTCGATCCCCATTATCTCCAACGCCTTGTCATAACCGTAACGCAGAGGTTTCTTCCCATCAGGAACATATTCTATCCCCAGTTTTTCAGCCAGAGGCTTCACCCTTTCCGCCCGGTTATTGGAAACTATCACCAGCTTGATTCCGCTGCTCTTCATAAGCTCTACCCATTCTGGTATTCCATCTCCCGGTGAGAGATTTTCGTCTGTAGTAAGTGTATTGTCAACGTCAAGTATAAGTCCTTCTATCTTATATTTTCTCAGAAATTCCGGGGTAATTCCCGTTGTTCTTCTGAAAGCAAAATCCACCTGAGTGCCGGTGATCTTATGTTTAAAGCTCATTATCTCAGCTCCTGTATGCCGGCAGTATAGATTTTATCTTGCCGCTTAGTTTTTTTCATAAATGAAAAAGCGGACACAATGCCCGCTTTTATCAACATCTTATTAAGCCGCAAGATCAATACTTACGCTTACGAGCTGCCTCAGACTTCTTCTTACGCTTAACTGAAGGCTTTTCGTAATGTTCTCTCTTACGAACCTCAGCAATAACGCCATCCTTTGCACAGGATCTCTTAAATCTCTTAAGAGCTGTGTCTAAAGATTCGTTTTTGCCAACACGAACTTCTGCCATTTATCTTTCCCTCCCTTGTTCAGAGGTTGCCCACAGGAAACCCCGGGCTTCTATACTAATCACTCCGAAGAGTGTCAGTCAGCTGTACCTCAAAAAAGCATAGCAGATACAAAACAATATAAAGAATATATTATTATTTTATCATAGAATTCAGCATATGTCAAGTCTTTTTTTCAAGATAAGAAATTTCGTTATTTTGCAACAATATTAACAAGTTTATTTGGTACATATATCTCCTTGAGTATATTCTTGCCCTCAATCGACTCCTTTACCTTTGGCTCTTCCTTTGCCTGAGCGATAACCTGATCCTTGTCAGCGTCAACTGCTATATTCAGCTTTGCTTTGAGCTTTCCGTTGACCTGAACTACGATCTCGATAGTCTCGTCCTTGCACAGTGCCTCGTCATAGGTTATCCAGCTCTGCTCGCTGAGTATCTTTCCGAAAACTGTGTAATATATCTCCTCAGATACATGAGGTGCAAAAGGATAAAGCATACAAGCAAATGCTCCCAGCTCCGCCTTGTTAATGCTGCCAATGTTGTAGATCTCATTTATAAGAGCCATCATTGCTGCTATAGCAGTGTTGAACTTCATTGCTTCAATATCCTCTGTGACCTTCTTTATGGTCTTGTGGAACTGTGAACGAAGCTTGTCACTGTACTCATCACCGTCAGTGAGTATATCCTGGAGATTCCATACTCTGTCCAGGAAACGCTTACAGCCCTTGATGCTGGATTCGCTCCAGGGTGCTGCCTTTTCATAGTCTCCCATGAAGAGAACATAAAGTCTGAGTACGTCTGCGCCATATTCCTCAACTACATCATTCGGGTCAATAACATTTCCTCTGGACTTTGACATTTTTTCACCGTCCGGTCCGAGGATAAGTCCCTGTGCAGTTCTCTTTGCATAAGGCTCAGATGTGGGTACAAGTCCAAGGTCATAGAGGAATTTATGCCAGAAACGGCTGTAGATCATATGTCTTGTAACGTGCTCCATTCCGCCGTTGTACCAGTCAACCGGCAGCCAGTATTTCAGCGCTTCCTGAGAAGCAAACTCGTTATCATTATTCGGGTCACAGTAACGGAGGAAATACCATGAAGAGCCTGCCCACTGAGGCATGGTATCTGTTTCTCTTCTTGCGTCCTTTCCGCACTTCGGACACTTGCACTTTACAAAGCTTTCAATCTTTGCCAGCGGACTCTCACCGTCTGTGCCAGGTTCAAAATTCTCAACCTCCGGCAGTTTCAGCGGAAGCTCATCATAAGGTACTGCTACCATTCCGCAGCTGTCACAATGTACGATCGGTATCGGTTCGCCCCAGTATCTCTGACGGTTGAATGCCCAGTCCTTCATCTTGTACTGAACACCCTTCTCGCCGCAGCCCAGCTTCTCCAGTATTTCCAGAGCCTTTGCTACTGCATCTTTTTTGTTGGTGATACCGTTCAGCTCACCGGAATTTACAAGCTCGCCCTCTCCGGTATATGCTTCCTTTGTTATATCTCCGCCCTTGATGACTTCGATTATATCAATTCCGAATTTCTTTGCAAATTCATAGTCACGGGTATCATGTGCAGGAACTGCCATGATTGCACCTGTGCCGTAACCCATCATTACATAGTCTGATATATATATTGGTATCTCTTTGCCGGTGATAGGATTTATTGCGGTGAGGCCGTCGATCTTCACGCCAGTCTTGTCCTTTACCAGCTGTGTACGCTCAAATTCACTCTTCTTGGCACACTCCTCCCTGTACTTGTCCAGATCAGCTATATTCGCAATAGAATCTCTGTATTTCTGGATTATGGGATGCTCAGGTGCAATTACCATGAATGTTACACCATAGAGAGTGTCAGGGCGAGTGGTATAGATACGCAGCTTTTCGTCCTTGTCCTTGATAGTGAAATTAACAAAAGCACCGGTGGATTTACCTATCCAGTTTTCCTGCTGAAGCTTTACATTAGGCAGATAATCGACCTCTTCAAGTCCCTGGAGAAGCTTGTCTGCATACTCTGTTATACGGAGATACCAGACTTCTTTGGTCTTCTGGATTATATCGCTGTGACAGATATCACACTTTCCTCCCTGTGAATCTTCGTTGGAAAGCACTACCTTACAGCTCGGACAATAGTTTACAGCTGTCTTGTCACGGAATACAAGTCCGTTTTCAAACATCTTCAGGAATATCCACTGTGTCCATTTATAATAGCTCGCCTCAGTGGTGTCTATTACTCTTGACCAGTCAAAGGAAAAGCCTACTGTTTTCAGCTGTCCGGTGAATTTTTCAATATTTCTGTCAGTAACTATACGGGGGTGGATATTCTCTTTGATAGCGGTATTCTCCGTGGGAAGACCGTAAGCATCGAAACCAATGGGGAACATCACATTATAGCCCTCCATGCGGCGCTTTCTGCTTATAACTTCAAGTCCGGAATAAGCCTTGATGTGTCCGACGTGCATTCCATGTCCGGAGGGATAAGGAAATTCTACAAGTCCATAAAACTTCTTTTTGCTGTAGTCATCACTGGCTTTGAAGCATTCATGCTCGTCCCAGTACTTCTGCCATTTCGTTTCAATGGTTCTGAAATCATATCTGCTCATTTATTATCATTCCTTTTATATATTATCATCATTTGCTGAAAATACTTTTCAAGTCAGTAAGGCTGTTGGTGAAATGCTTCTTTATAGAACCGTTTACGCAAAGCATCACCGCACAGAATATATCCGCCGCTCCTTCTATTACATACAGCAGCGTTCCCGGCATATTCGTAAGATTATACTTGATGTACATCAGAACGATCACCACAAGCACCGCTGCTGCCACATAGTTGAAAAACTGTACCCCAACATACATCAGCAAGGCAAGAACTATTGCAATGATCAGGTCAAAAACATTCAGACCGCCTATGAAAGCATTTATTATCACCTTGATAATAAGATACGCTCCCATTATCAGCACGAACATTCTTCCTTTTGCATCATTGGTTTTCATACTCTCACTCCTTCGTGATCATTCCGCTGATATCCACCTGTTCACCGTCTGCCCAAAGTCCCTCCAGCTTATAAAAGCTTCTTGTCTCCTTATAGAATACATGAACAATGATATCTCCGTAATCAAGAACTATCCAGGTATTTCCGGTGTCAGCTTCACGGCGCTCCGGCTCGATACCCTTCTGAGACATCTGGAATTCAACCTCGTCTGCCATTGTTCTTGCATGAGTATTACTGTTTCCGTTTACTATAACGAAATAGTCTGCAAGTATAGTAAGATCGCCTATTTTTATTGCCTGTATATCCTCGCCCTTTCGTGAATCAAGGGTCCTTACGATCAGTTCAAGCTTTTCCTGTACGGTCATTTTCATCTTCCTTTCCTATCGCTATTTTACACTCTTTGACGGATCTCTTTCCGGCTCTGCACTGTTAAGAAGATCATCAAGAGTATCACTTGTATCATCAAGTCCTACATACTTATAATCTGTTACCAGCTCTGCTATAGCTGTATCATATTCTGTCATTTTTTTCTGATACGGACGGTAATATTTATTCATAAGATCAATTG
>CAMNFW010000145.1 GCA_946537565.1 uncultured Ruminococcus sp.
AGTATCACCCTACAGGAACGGGATATCCGGCGCAGATCTTTGGAGCGCTGGTAACAGAGAAGGTGCGTTCACTTGGAGCAAAGCTGGTAAATATTGACGGTGATGTATTCATGCATCCGCTGGAGACAAGAGATGTCACCGCAGCATCAATAATCCGAGAATGTACCGCAAGAGGCAAGGGAATTGAAACAGAGCTGGGCAAAGCAGTATGGCTGGACACACCGATGATCGAGGCAATACATGGCGAAGGCACGATCGAAAAGCGCATACCGGCAATGCTGAGAATGTTTGGAAAGTACGGAATAGACATACGCAAGGAGCCGATTCTTGTATATCCGACACTTCACTATCAGAACGGCGGTATCGACATTACAGATGAATGTGCAACAGGGGTAGAAAACCTTTATGCAGCCGGAGAAGTAGCCGGAGGAATACATGGCAGAAACAGACTTATGGGCAACTCACTGCTGGACGTAATAGTATTTGGCAGAAATGCAGGAATCTATGCAGCTGCTAAGGCTAAAGAGACAGAAGAGCCTCAGGGACTTACACTGGAGCATATAGACAGATTCAACAAGGAGCTGGAAGAAGCCGGAGCAGCAAGCGATACTCCTTCACCAATGCTGCTTCCGCATTACGCACGCAAATCAAAATAAAAGCGAAGCTTAAGAAACAGGGACGCCGAGTGCGTCCCGTATTATTGAAAGAAAGACGGGTTGGATAAATATGGATCTGTTTAACGGTATTCTGTCGGTACATGGAGTGCCATTTCTGATGGTATCAGTAATAGCCATTGCAGCGCTTGGCTATATACTGGGAAGAATAACCATAAAAGGGGTATCTCTCGGAACAGCTGGAGTATTCATTGTAGCATTGCTTTACGGCTGTGTTTTCTATAAAGATCTTTCCTCTGAGATAAATACAGACTTTGTAAAAAATGCGCTGAACATTGTTGACAACCTTGGACTTATACTTTTTGTAACAGCGGTAGGATTTATAGCAGGACCTGGATTTTTCGAGAATTTCAAGAAGAATTTCAAATCATATGTACTGCTTGCACTTATAATAATAACAACAGCAGGACTTGTATGTGCGGGCTGTATATTAGTGGGCAGGAATATCACAAAGGAAAGCAACGAAGATTTTGTTGCACTTATGGCAGGGATACTTTCCGGCGCATTAACGAGTACACCGGGATTTTCAGCAGCAAAGGAAGCAGTTGGAACTCAGTATGATGACATGGTATCCGTAGGCTATGGAATAGCATATATATTTGGAGTTATAGGAGTTGTGCTGTTTGTACAGCTTATGCCAAAATTTGTGAAGGCAGATATGAGCAGGGAGCGTGAATTGCTCAACACCTCATCAAAGAAAGCAGCCTCAGAAAAAACTGACAGGAAGCTGATAGAGATGGATGACTTTGGAATAATGCCATTTGCACTTGCAGCGGTAATAGGAATCATAGTAGGTTCGATAAAATTCAAGAATTTTTCACTTACAACCACAGGCGGCTGTCTGCTTATATCTCTTATTTTCGGACATTTCGGAAATTTCGGAAGCATCAATGTAATGCCAAAGAACACAACGCTCAAGGTATTCCGGGAGCTTGGACTGATGTTCTTTCTTATTGGAGCAGGAATATCCGGAGGAGCGAAGTTTGCAGAACATTTTGACGTAATATATTTTGTATACGGAATGCTGATAACGGTACTGCCGATGATAGTTGGATACTTTTTTGCGAAGTATGTGTTAAAGCTCAGTCTGCTGAACAATCTTGGTTCAATAACAGGCGGAATGACTTCAACGCCGGCACTTGGAACTCTCATCAGCACATCTGGTACAGAAGCGGTAGCGTCAGCCTATGCAGCAACTTATCCTGTAGCATTGATAGCAGTGGTTTTGTGTTCACAGCTGCTGCTGATGATATTCATGTAACAAAAAGCCTTTTTCCGGTTAAGAGCTGGGAAAAGGCTTTTTTTGAGCAAAAAATATAAAACCAGTTGACTTAAATGCAGAATTATGGTATAATGATAAAAATTGACTGTATGACAAGAATGTATTAAATACAGATCATGCAGCTGAAAGGTGTGATACTATGGGACTTAAGATCAAGAAGAGCATAAAGCTGGGGAAATTTGTAAAGATCAATGCAAACAAGACCGGACCCAGCGTAACAGTAGGCGGTAAAAAAGTAAAGGTGACGGTGAACAAAAAGAAAGTAACAGCCAGTCTTCCGGGAACAGGAATATCTTACGATGCAAAAATTGACGGAAAGAATAAAAAGGAAAAGTGATCCCAATGCAGGAGAAAATAGAAAAGCTTTTGAATGATTCAATAAGCGAGGGCAGTGCAGTAGGAATGAACTGTATGGTATGCAAAGACGGAGAGGAGATATATTCTGGATATTTCGGACTTGCTGACAGAGAGCGTGGAGTACCGATGCAGCGAGGGACAATATTCCGGCTATTTTCGCTTACAAAGCCGATCACAGCGGCGGCAGCGATGATATTGACAGACCGGGGGATAATATCGCCTGAGGATAAGCTGACGAAGTATTTTCCTGAATATTCATCACTGAAATACGAATCTGAAAGCGGAGAGATCCTGCCCTGCGACAGAGACATGAAGATCGAGCATTTGCTGACGATGACATCCGGCTTGCCCTATGCAAATAATTTCAATAAATCGGTATGCGGAGCAGCGCAGTTATTTGATCGTCTGAACGCAAGGCAGGGAACTGGAAATGATATGACAACGGAGGAATTCACTGCACAGGCGGCAGAGATACCATTAAGTTTTCAGCCTGGAGAGCGCTGGGATTATGGGATATCAGCGGACATTCTTGGCGGAATAATCGAACGGGCATCAGGAATGAGATACAGTGAATTTCTGGAAGAGAATATTTTCAAGCCGCTGGAAATGAAGGATACAGGATTCTATGTTCCGGCAGAAAAACGTGACAGATTTTCAGCTCTATACAGGTGGGAAAGCGGAGGTTTCATCAGGGACGATGGAAACTATCTTGGACTCACAGATTATACTCAGCTGCCAGCATTTGAATCAGGCGGAGCAGGCTTATGCTCAACGATAGAAGACTATTCAAAATTTGCACAGATGCTGACAGGCAGAGGAGAATACGGCGGAGTACGGATAATGAGTGAAAGGGCGTATGAATTTATGTCAGCGCCAAAGCTCAGCTCTGAGCAGAACAAGCTCTGGGACAGATTGATCGGTTACAATTATGGTTGTCTTGTAAGGGTAATGACGGAGCCGGAGAAAGCGATAATAAAATCAGGCGAAGGAGAGATAGGCTGGGACGGCTGGACGGGAACATATTTCTGTGCTGATCCGAAACAAGCCTTGACAGTGCTGGTTTTCACGCAGATAACGGGAGCCGGAACCACATGGCAGGCAGAAAAAATAGTACAAACGGTATACGATGAGCTTGTACGGAAAAAATAACAAATAATTCCTTTCAGCATATAATTAAAATGAGAAGAGATAGAAATTATCATTCTCATTTTTGCTGAAAGGAATGTTTTTATGCCAAAGGTATTTTTAAGTCCCTCGACGCAGGAATGGAACCAATACGCAACCAGTGGGAACGAAGAGTTGTATATGAATCTGCTGGCTGACCGTATTGAGCCGTATCTGCGGTCAAGCGGAATAACATTTGTGAGGAACGATCCTGCAAGGAATGTGCAGGGAGCGATCCAGGATTCAAATTCATCATATTATGATGTACATCTTGCGCTTCATTCAAATGCAGCACCGGAGAGTTTAGCAGGCAAGCTCCGGGGAATAGATATATATTTTGCGCCGAGAAGTCAGGACAGTGAAAGGCTTGCCAACATCATAGCGAACAACCTTAAGAGTATATATCCATTGCCAGATAAAGTAAGAGCAGTGCCGACCTACAATTTAGGGGAAGTATTGCGGACGAAGGCAGTAGCGGTGTTATGTGAGCTGGGATATCACGACAACTTTGCAGACGAAGCATGGATAAAGAACAATCTGGAGAACATAGCGAGAAATATAGTGCGATCGCTGTGTGATTATTTTGGAATACCCTTTGTGCAGCCGGGGGCAGTACGTTGGGGAACAGTAGTGACAGACGGCTCAGGATTGAATATACGCAGTTATCCGAGTTTATCCGGAACAATAATAGGGTCTGTTCCAAACGGAGCGACGGTGATGATAAACGGCGAGACAGAAGGTTGGTATGTAGTAGGCTATAACGGGGTAACGGGGTATTCCAGCAGTGAATATATAATAATATGACGATCAGCTTGAAAGTCAGCATACTGGCGCAAAAGAGGAAAATGCAAGAAAATGAGGAAAACGCCTGACACTGAAAGCAGACGGAAAGAAATAAGCCTGACGGCGGTGATCGTCAGGCTTTAGAATTTTACTCTTTATTTTTATCAGCTGAAGTATTTTTCTTTTTCTTCTTTTTCTTTTTATCGACCTTTGGAACAGCGTAGACAGGCTTCACGGGTTTAGCCTTGCTTTTGAACACAACATATGAATAAATGCACATGAGAATGTAAATAGCGCAGAGTACACAGGAGATAATAATAGCTTTTTTAAACCAGTTAGATTTAGTGAACATTTTAGCGGCATAGATATTATATTTAGAGAGAGACCGTTTAACATCAGAAACCGCAATAAGATCAACAGTACCCAATTCCTCACCGGAATATTCAAGAGTGACCTGACCGAGAAGATCGCCTTTTGAAACAGGGGCTTGGAGGGAAGTATTATACCATTTGATATTATCTTTTCTGATCAGGGAGATATCGATCTCGTCATACCAGAGGATAGTGATCTCTTCCTTAGGCTTAGCGAGAACGTAGTCATTACCTTCAGCGAGACTAACAGGCAGTTCACCGATCTCAGCGGTATCAGCGAGGATGACCTGATAGGAGAAATGAGTGAAAGCCCAGTCAAAAAGGGTAGCAGCATCTTCGAGGTGGTAGAATTTAATACTGTCATCAGAATCATTAAGTGGGGATTTAAGGCAGACAGCGAGGTAATTATTGCCGTCCTTGCTGGCGATAGCGACGATATTTCTACCGGCGAGTTCGAGGTTGCCGGTTTTGATACCTTTGACGCCGGGGTAATAATACTCTTCACTTTCGGGATCCATCATAGTGTTTGAGTGATACCATACCCAGTCTTCCTGGTCGGGATGGCGTTCCATATTAGGGATCGAAGTTTTGTAGCTGAAAGCAGAAGAAATGGTATCGAAATGAGGGACGGTCATAGCATACTCAGTGAGCTTAGCCAGGTCTCTTGCGGTGGTATACTGATCCGGGTCATACATACCTGTAGGGTTAGTAAAATGGGTATCTTCGAGGCCTAATTCCTCAGCCTTTTTGTTCATCATCTCAACGAAAACGGTGATGCTGCCGTCGCCGAAGCGGTAAGCAAGGGTCTGAGAGGCTTCGACAGATGAAGTGAGCATCATAGCATAGAGGAGATCGTTTACAGAGAGGACATCGCCGTCATAGATATCAGCGAAACGGAGGTCATCGGGATACTCGGTATTGTAAAGATCTGAATACACGGCTTCATTAATAGTAATTTCCTCGTTGAGATTATCAGTATTTTCGAGGCAGATAACAGCGGTCATGATATTAACGAGGGGACCTGGCATTTGTTTAGTGTCGGCATTTTTTTCATTGATGACGGTATTGGAATCGAGGTTAAAAAGGATAGATGATTCACTGTGGATAGTGGTCT
>CAMNFW010000146.1 GCA_946537565.1 uncultured Ruminococcus sp.
GAAGAAGCCGAAAATATGATCATGGAAAAAATTTATCTCTATGAAAAAAATTTTATCCCCGACAATACCCAGCTTCTCAGCAGAAATATTTCTAAATCCTCTGACGGTGATTCTGTTCAGTTCACTGCTGAATATGAGCTTATGGGTCAGATTGGTGTTCAGAAAGAGATTCTCATAAAATAAGCTGATTACTGTTCATTTCCGCAAAAATTAACTTGACGGAATATTAAGAATATGTTAAAATATAGTTACCATGTATGCTTTTTTTAATTTTATGAGAGGAGTGGTATACTATGTTTAAAAAAATCCTGTCAGGTTTTTTATCAGCTTCTATGATCGCTGCATCGTTGCCTGCGCCAGTTGTCCAGGCTGCCGATAAGCCGGACTACGCTGAGGCTCTTCAAAAATCACTGTTTTTCTATGAGTGTCAGCAGGCTGGACCTCTTCCCGATTGGAACAGAGTTGAGTGGCGTGCCGATTCAACCATGATAGATGAGGTCAAAGGCGGCTGGTATGATGCCGGTGATCACGTTAAGTTCAACCTTCCTATGTCTTACTCCGCTGCTATGCTCGCCTGGGGTATCTATCAGTATCCCGATGGTGTCGAGAAATGCGGCGAAATGACTAACTATGTTAACAACCTCGAATTCGTCCTCGACTTCCTCGCTGAATGTGACCGTGGTAAAGAAGTCGTTTATCAGGTCGGCAACGGTACTACCGACCACACCTGGTGGGGTCCTGTTGAACTGTATGAATACGGTATGGGCGATGCCGGTACTTCTTATGAATCAGCAAGAGAAACTCTCGTTGCTTCCGAAGGCTGTTCCTGTGTATTCGGCGGTATGGCTGCTGCCCTCGCCGCCGGAAGTGTCGCTCTCGACGGAAGAATTGACAGCTCTAAAACTAAAAATTATCTCGCCCATGCAGAAAATCTCTTCAAACTCGCTGATGCCTCCAGAAGCGATGCCGTCTATAATGACAGCAATGCCTCTAATTTCTATCGCTCAAGCCATTTCTATGATGAGCTTTTCTGGTCAGCAAACTGGCTTTATATCGCCACTAATGACCCCGCTTACCTCGATAAGGCTAAATCCTATATTCCCAATCTTGATAAAGAACTGGGCTCAGATGAACTTAAATTCTCCTGGGGTCACTGCTGGGACGATACTATGCAGGGCGGTATGCTCCTCTATGCTATCAATACCGGCGATAAAACCTATATCGACAGAGTTAAAAAACACGTTGAGTTCTGGACTAATGATGTTAAAGTCCTCGACGGCGGTATCCGCTGGCTTACTACCTGGGGCTGCCTCAGATACGCTGAGACCGCTGGCTTCATCGCTGCTGTTGCAAGTGATACCGTTCTTAAAGATATGGATACCTCTGCTTATGAAAAATTCTATGAACAGCAAATAGACTACGTTCTCGGCGATAATCCCGATAACTTCAGCTACGTTGTCGGCTACGGCGAAAACTGCCCCAAAAATCCCCACCACCGTACCGCTCACGCTTCATGGAAAAACGCTGAAGCATTTCCTGTCATGAGCCGTCATACCCTTTACGGCGCTCTCGTCGGCGGTCCAACTGAAAAAAATGAATATGTTGATGACCGTGGTAATTATGTCAACAACGAAGTCGCTACTGACTATAATGCCGGCTATACCGCTCTCCTTTGCAAAATGGTCGATAAGTACGGCGGTACCTCAGATCCGGATTTTCCTCAGCCTGAACAGCATGACGGTCCTGAATTCTTCGTCGAAGCTCTGGACAAGGGTATCTCCGCTCAGGGCGCTACCATCAGCTTCAAAGTCACTAACCATTCAGCCTGGCCCGCAAGAGTTCAGGATAATATCTCCTTCCGCTATTTCATGGACCTAAGTGAGATCATCAATGCTGGGCTTTCCCCTGAATCAGTTGAGATTCGCTGCGACCGTGACCAGTCAACTATGTATTCCGGTAAGGGTGTGAAATCTGCTCAGATCTCTAAAATTCAACACTATAAAGACAATATCTACTACGTTGAGGTAAATCTCCCGGACGGAAGAGCTGTTCTCCCGGTTTCTGAAGGTATGCATCAGTGCGAGATCCTCCTCGCTTTCATTTATCCTAATTACGGCAGCGGCTGGGATGCTGAAAATGACTTCTCAAATGCTGATATCATCGGCGTTAAGGGCGAAACAGGTGATGACGGAAGTATCAGAGGTATCGTTACTCCTAAAATCCCTGTGTATATCAATGGTAATCTTTACTACGGCGAAGAACCCGACGGCTCTTCCGCTGACGGCAATGCTTCTCCTGTCACCACTAAACCGGCTGTAACTACTACAACCTCTGCCACCTCTTCTTCTACTATGCCTTCTGATACAACCACTACTTCTGTTATCAATAGTAAGCTCGTTTACGGTGACGCTAACCTTGATAATAATGTCACTGTTGCTGACGCTGTCGCTATCCTCCAGCACTGCGCTAACCGTGATAAGTACGAACTAAAAGGTCAGGCTCTTGATAATGCTGACGTTTTCAACCGTGGCGACGGTATCACCGCTAAAGATGCTCTGTCTATCCAGAAATTCGACGCAAAGGCTATTAAAGAGCTTCCGGAGTCTTTTTTAGAATAATGAAAACAGCTGTACTCGTTTATATCGCCTTTCTTATCATCGTCAGCTTCATCACATTGTTCCTGTACAGAGCTGATAAGATAAAGGCAAAAAAGAAACAATGGAGAATCAAGGAAGCCGTTTTGCTCTGTTTCGGATTCTTCGGCGGCGGCTGCGGCGCTCTCCTGGGTATGAAGCTGTTCCGGCATAAAACCAAACACTGGTATTTCTGGGCTGTCAATATCCTCGGTCTCATCATTCAGCTCGCTATCCTTGTTCTACTGTCAATCGCTATGCTTAAATAATAAACATCACCTCTGACCTGTTCGATCAGAGGTGATGTTTTTTTCTGTTATAATTTCATCAGAATGCGATCTGCTCTGCAATGTGATGCAGTCTCTCATCATATGGCTTGGTCATTGAAAGCGCTTCCTGGATATCATAGTCAACAAGCTTGCTGTCCTTGATTCCTACTACTCGGTTTCCTATTCCCTGCTCAAGCAGCTCTACTGCATAATATCCCATTCTTGTAGCTTCAACTCTGTCTCTGAGTGTCGGTGAGCCGCCTCTCTGTACATGACCAAGTATCGTTGCTCTTGCTTCGATATGTGTCTTTTCCTGGAGTGCTGTTGCGATCTCCTGTGAGTGGCCAATGCCCTCTGCTACGATAACTACAAAGTTCTGCTTGCCCATTGCCTTCTTTTCCAGCATTGTCTTTGCTATTGCATCAAGATCATAGGGCATTTCCTTTGTGATGATATCTGTTGCTCCGCAGGCTACTCCTGTATGTACTGCGATATGTCCTGCGCCTCTTCCCATTACCTCGATCACTGATATACGATCGTGGGACTGCGATGTATCACGCAGCTTGTCTGCCAGCTCCATTGCTGTATTCATTGCTGTATCAAAGCCTATGGTATAGTCTGTGCAGGCAATATCATTGTCGATCGTTCCAGGAATGCCAATACACAGCATTCCCTGTGCAGAAAGATCAGCTGCTCCTCTGAATGAGCCGTCGCCGCCTATTACTACAAGTCCTTCGATTCCAAGCTCGTCACACTTTGCCTTGCCCTTCGCAACACCTTCTGCTGTTCTGAATTCAGGGCATCTTGCTGTATAAAGTATTGTGCCGCCTGTATGGATTATATCAGATACGCTTCTCTCGTCCATTTTAACAATGTCGCCTGTAATCAGTCCTACATAGCCTCTCTTTACACCGTAAACCTCCATGCCCTTGCTGAGAGCTGTTCTTACTACTGCTCTGATCGCAGCATTCATTCCGGGTGCATCTCCGCCGCTTGTAAGTACGCCTATCTTCTTGATCATAAAAACTCTCCATTCTGTGATATAATAATTAAATGCAGTAAAACTGCAGGATAATTCCATACATTTATATTTTACAGCATTGTCGAAGAATTGTCAAGTAAAAACTGCAATATTTCATATATTATTTTAAATATTCTACTGGATAAGTCCTGTTTTCCCTGAACTATAGTATTTTTTAAGCTCCTGCACGCTTTCCGGTGTGATCTTTAGCTTAAGCTGCTTCTTCGGCTTTACCATTTTCTTAAGGTCTGTCAGATATGCACATACCTCTGTGCTGCCTCGATATCTCCTGCATATCTCCTCTAATGTGTATATCCTGTCCAGCTTCGTGCTTTCCGTTTTTATGCACAGCTTCATATTGTCCGTCAGCCGTTCAAATTCCTGCTCCGCTACCACTGAACTGCTTACTATAGCTGCACTGTCGTCCTTCAGCGATACCTTTCCGCTTACTATCAGGATATTGTCTTCGATAATCCTCGACGCACTGACCGAAAACAGATCCGGAAATATCACTGCTTCTATTTCACCAGTCTCATCTGCCAGCGTCACAAAACACATTTTATCCCCTTTTTTGGTAACGTGCAGCTTCTTTGTCTGTACTACACATAATAGCTTTACCTGTCTGCCGTCTCCTAAATCACTCAGATTCCCTATCTTTGTGCAGTGCATTAGCTCCCCAAGATAATGATACTCCGAAAGCGGACTCCCGCTCAGATACATTCCTGCTGCCTCTTTCTCCATGTTAAGCAGCTTCCTGCTGTCAAATTCCGGGAGCTGCGGTATCCTTATCCCAAGTTCCTCTGTCTCTATTCCTCCAAGCAGATCAAGCTGTCCTTCAATTACTCCCCGTCCTGCTGATTCAGATGCCTCCATTATCTTTTCATAGTTTTCAAGCATCTGTCTCCGGTTAAGTCCAAGTCCGTCAAATGCTCCGGCTTTTATCAGGTTTTCCAGCGCCTTTTTATTCAGCACTCTTCCGCTGATCCGCTCACAAAAATCCTGCAAGCCTGTATATCTGCCGCCCTGCCGACGCTCTGCAATTATGCTTTCTGCCAGCTGTCCGCCTGCATTTTTTACTGCCATTAGTCCAAAGTACATCTTCCCGTCTATGAATGTAAACCCTTTTTCACTGCGGTTTATGTCCGGACATAATACCTGTATCCCGTGATCAATACAGTCGGATATGTAATCTGTGACCTTGGCTGTATTCGATACTACGCTCGACATCAGCGCTGCCATGTATATTCCCCTGTAATGACACTTCAGATACGCTGTCTGATAGGATAAATACGCATATGCCGCTGCATGAGATTTGTTGAATGCGTATGATGCAAAACTTACCATGTCATCAAATATTCGGTTAGCTGTGGTTTCGTCTACTCCGTTCTCTTTCGCTCCGGATACAAAGCTTCCACGCTCTGCCAGCATCTTTTCCGGTATTTTCTTCGCCATCGCCCTTCGTACAAGATCTGCATGGCCATAGCTGTAGCCTGCAAGCTTACGGCATATCTCCATTACCTGCTCCTGATATACCATTACTCCATATGTGTCGCTCAGTATATCCCTTAGCTTCGGATGTGCATATTCTATCCTTTCAGGTTCACGCTTGTTAGCTATGTATACCGGTATCGACTTCATCGGTCCAGGTCGGTAAAGTGACAAAACTACTATCAGGTCTTCAAGCCTTTCCGGTGCAAGACTTATCAGCTTCTGCGTCATTCCTTCGCTTTCAAACTGGAAAACTCCGGCTGTATCACCCCTCGACAGCATTCTGTAT
>CAMNFW010000147.1 GCA_946537565.1 uncultured Ruminococcus sp.
GCAAGCTTATTTATGATATCTCCTGCATGATCTGGGGTCACACCGCCGGCGAGGAAATAATCTCTTTTGATATTTGTAATAAGCGAGTGATCGAACAGCTTACCTGAGCCGGCGCCGGAATCCAGTAAGATCAGCTCAGCAATTGAAGCGGAGGCTTTAGATATATCAGACTGACTGCTGATTTTAAAAGCCTGAATAATTGGAGCAGGGGAGAGTTTTTTCAGAAAGCTTATGTATTCATTATCTTCACTGCCGTGGAGCTGAGCAATATCAATGACACCGGAATTAAGGAGACCTGCAACAGTCTCAGGGGCTTCATCAACAAACACTCCGACAGCTTTAATATCTGGGAGCAGTTTGAATTTAAGGAGCTTAGCGAATTCCGGATCGACATATCTAAAACTTTTTTTAGCGAAGACGAAGCCGATGTAATCAGGTTTCAGCTGATTAGCGAAGTCGATATCACACTCACGTCTAATGCCGCAGATCTTGATTTTAGTCATAATAAACCTTATAAACCTTTCAGTTCAGCCAGCTTAGCGGACTTATTCTGAGCCTTCATAAGGGTCTCACCGATAAGGACCGCATCGACACCGGCAGCACGGAGAAGACTGATATCTTCAGGAGTTTTGACACCGCTTTCAGAAACGAAAATGATATTATCAGGAACAAGCTGACGAAGCCTTCTGCTGTTGCTGGTATCGACTGAAAAATTGGTAAGATCACGGTTATTTACACCGATAAGTCTTGCGCCGGCAGAAACAGCCGATTGAATCTCCTGAGCATCATGAGCTTCAACAAGAGCAGAAATTCCCAGTTTATCACAAATACTGATATACTCGCCAATCTGCTGCTGAGAAAGGATCGAGCATATCAGGAGAACAGCCTTAGCGCCGAGGATCTTAGCTTCATAGATCATATATTCATCAACAGTGAAATCCTTGCGAATGCAGGGAATATTGACAGTTTCAGCGATTTTTTTGAGGTAGTCATTGGAGCCGAGGAACCATTTAGGTTCAGTAAGAACTGAAATGCAGTCCGCACCGGCAGCTTCATATTCCTGAGCGATTTTAAGATACGGAAAATCCTCAGCGATGATGCCTTTGGAAGGAGAAGCTTTTTTGCACTCACAGATGAAGGAGATATCCTCGCCTTTAAGGGCATTTTCAAACTCAAAATTTCCGGTTGCTAGAGACTGAGCCATATCAGCGATATCAGCGGCAGAGATCAAAGCTTTAGCGGCTTCAACACGTTCTTTAGCATGGTCAGCGAGCTTGTCAAGAATTGTCATATTTATACCTCAGTTATTGGATTCGGCAATCATTTTTTCAAGAACAGAAAGGGCAGCGCCGCTGTCGATAAGCTCAGCAGCAATTTTGATACCCTCAGCGATATCAGCAGCTTTACCGCCGATATAGATAGCAGCGCCGGCGTTCATCAGCACAGCATTTCTTTTAGCGCCCTGAATTTCGCCGCTGAGAATTTTTCTGGTGATATCGGCATTTTCGGCAGGAGAACCGCCGAGGAGATCATTTTTAGAGCAGCGTTCAAAGCCGAACTGTTCAGGAGTGATCTCATAGGTTTTAAGCCAGCCGTCCTTGTACTCACAGATAACGGTAGGAGCGGTGAGCGAAATTTCGTCGAGCTTTTCTGTACCATAAACGACCATACCTGATCTTGAACCGAGCTTCATAAGGACCTGAGCGATAGGTTCAACAAGAATGCGGTCATAAACACCGAGAAGGTGATGCTTAGGGCTGGACGGATTAGTAAGAGGACCGAGGATATTGAAAACGGTTCTGAAACCAAGTTCTTTTCTGATCGGACCGACATATTTCATTGAGGTGTGATATTTCTGAGCGAAGAAGAAGCAGAAGCCGACATTTTCCAGCAGCTGACGGCACTTTTCCGGTTCGAGTGAAATATTCACGCCTAAAGCCTCAAGACAGTCAGCTGTACCGCTTAAAGAAGAAGCAGCTCTGTTGCCGTGTTTAGCGACCATTATACCGGCTGCGGCAGCGATAAAAGCGGAGGTTGTAGAGATATTAAAGCTATGGGCGTTGTCACCGCCGGTGCCGACAATTTCGAGAAGGTCGAGATCGTTTTCAAACTTAACAGCAGCGTCACGCATAGCAGCAGCGCAGCCAGTAATTTCGTCAATAGTTTCAGCCTTAGTACTTTTTGTCGAAAGGGCAGCGAGGAAAGCTGCGTTCTGGGTCTGGGTAGTTTCGCCGGACATAATTTCTGATATTACCTGATATGCCTCATCATAAGTCAGATCCTGCTTGTCAACGATTTTAATAATAGCTTCTTTTATCATAATAATAACCTCCGATTAAAGCTCAATAAAATTAGTAAGCATTATTTTTCCGTCCGGAGTCATTATTGATTCGGGGTGAAACTGCACACCGAAGATTGGAAACTCCCTATGCTGAACTGCCATTATTTCTCCGTCATCTGCAATAGCTGTAATATCGAAACAATCTGGGATAGTATCACTCTTAGCGGCAAGTGAATGATATCTTGCCACAGGAGCGTTTTCAGCGATATTTCTGAACAAAGGAGAATCACCTCTGAAAGAAATGACAGACTGTTTACCGTGCATAAGTTTTTTTGCGTAAGTGATCTCAGCTCCATAAGCCGCACATATCGCCTGATGGCCGAGACAGACACCGAGAGTAGGAATTTTCCGGCAAACGGTTTTAGCTGCTTCAATAATGATGCCGGCGTCTTCTGGTCTGCCTGGACCGGGCGAAATGATTATTTTATCGGGATTAAGCTTTTCAATTTCCTGAACAGACAACTCATCATTGCGGATTACCATGATATCTGGCTGTATCTCACCGACAAGCTGGAAGAGATTATAAGAGAAGCTGTCGTAGTTATCAATAAGTAAAATCATAATTCTGCCTCCTCTGCCAGTTTAAGAGCGTTGATAACGGCAGCTGCCTTGTTGATGCATTCCTGGTATTCATTTTCCGGGACAGAGTCAGCAACAATACCGGCACCGCTTCTGACGAAGACCTTGCCGTTTTTCTTATAAGCGATACGGATAGCGATGCAGGTATCGAGGTTGCCGGTGAAGTCGATATAGCCGATAGCGCCGCCGTAGATTCCCCGTTTATTCTGTTCCAGTTCACCGATAAGCTGGCAGGCTCTGATTTTTGGAGCGCCTGAGAGAGTACCGGCAGGAAGCACAGCACTTACTGCATCGAGAGCGTCATGCTGATCGGTGATCTCACCTCTTACGGTAGAGCCGATGTGCATTACATGGGAATAGCGCTCAATGCTATGGAGCTTTTCGACTTTAACGCTGCCGAATTTGCTGATTTTTCCGAGATCATTTCTGCCGAGATCGACCAGCATATTATGCTCAGCGAGTTCTTTTTCATCAGCAAGAAGACCGGCTTCAAGCTCTTTGTCCTCAGCTTCAGACTTACCTCTGGGTCGGGTGCCGGCAAGGGGGAAGGTATGGAGAACACCGTCTTCGAGCTTAACAAGAGTTTCCGGAGAAGCACCTGCAATTTCCACATCTGTGCCGGAAAAATAAAACATATAGGGTGAAGGATTGATAGTCCGGAGTACACGGTAAGTATTGAACAGACTGCCTTCAAAGTCAGCGCTCAGGCGGTTTGAGAGGACGATCTGAAAGATATCACCTTCAAAGATATGTTTTTTTGCATTTTCGACCATTTCACAGAACTGCTCTTTATTGAAGAGGGGAGTGACTTCTGATCTGAGTTTTCCGGGATAATCCTTTTTACGCTGACCATTTTTAAGGATATCAGCGAGCTGAGCGAGTTCGAGTTTAGCCTTATTGTAATTTGTTTCGGGGTCTTCGAGTGACATATTAGCGATGAGGATAATTTTCTGGCGGAAATTATCGAAAGCGATGACTTTGTCGAAGAGCATGAGATCGACGTCCTTGAAATTCTCACTGTCGGGGATATTGGTCCTCAGAGAAGGCTCTGAGTAAGCGAGAAAGTCGTAGGAGAAGTATCCGACAAATCCGCCTGTAAAAGAGGGCAGATAGTCGAACTTGGGTGATTTGTACTGAGAAAGGATCTGTCTTATCTGTACACTTGGGTCATCTGATTCCATCTTGATACCGCCGATATTGATCTTGTTACCGGCAGCTGTCACTTGAGTTTTAGGGTCAAAGCCGAGAAATGTGTATCTGCCCCATTTCTCTTTTTCCGTCACTGATTCAAGAAGATAGCAATGAGTTGAGATATTTTTCAGGATCATCATAGCCTCGATAGGAGTGCAGATATCTGAGAGTATCTCACAGCTGACAGGAATTATGTCATATTTACCCTGGGCAGCAATTGATCTTACTGTGTCTAACTCTGGAAGAAATTTCATATTGGACACCTCCGAAAATTATTCTGCCAAAACAAAAAGTCCCTGACAGAATTAAAAGATCTGTCAAGGACGAATAAACACTATCCGCGGTACCACCTTGATTCATGGAAACCCATGCACTTTCAGGATACTAACATATCCCTGATGCTTAACGCACATCATAACGTTACAGAATACTCTGCGAAAATACCGCATTTGACTGTACCCTCGGCGGTCCATTTGCTGAACTGGGGAATATCCGTTCACACCATACCGGACTCTCTGAAATTTCATAAACAGCTTTATCTCCGCTTCAACGGTTTATTGATTTGCTTTATTATATCATCAAAATCATAGTTTGTCAATAGCTTTTGAAAAAAATTTTTTTCCGGAAATATATATATTTTTTATATAATCCTATAAAACTTGACTTCTTTAATAAAATATGCTATAATTTTTAAAAATGAAAAATGCGTTGAGCATTACTGAGTAACGGAGGATGATAATATGGCAGTAATTTTTCTTGCAGGCGGAGCAGGCTATATAGGTTCACATACAGCTGTTGAGCTGCTGAATGCCGGATATGAAGTGATAGTAGGAGACAATTATTCAAACAGCTCACCGGAGGCTCTTGAAAGGGTCCAGAAGATAACAGGAAAGACTCTTAAGGCATATGAGCTTGATATCAAGGATACAGACAAGCTGGACAGGATTTTTTCCGAAAACAGCATTGATGCGGTTATACATTTTGCTGGACTTAAGGCAGTAGGAGAATCAGTCCAGAAGCCGCTGATGTATTACAGAAATAATATCGACACGACTCTGTCTCTTCTGGAGTGCATGAGCAGGCATAATGTGAAGAATATCATTTTCTCGTCCAGCGCAACAGTATACGGTGAAGAAAATAAAGTTCCATACTTTGAGAATATGCGGCGTGGAACCTGTTCAAATCCATATGGCTGGACAAAAGCGATGATGGAACAGATACTTGAAGATTCAGCAAAGGCAGACAAGGAGCTTTCAGTTATTCTTTTGAGATATTTCAATCCTATTGGTGCCCACAGTTCAGGCATGATAGGAGAAGACCCCCAGGGAATACCGAATAATCTTATGCCATATGTATCACAGGTTGCAGTTGGAAAACGTGAGACCCTGACGATTTTTGGTCAGGATTATCCGACCCCAGACGGAACCTGCCTGAGAGATTATATTCATGTAGTAGACCTGGCGATCGGTCATGTCAAGGCTATTGAGTATATTCTTGCAAACCAGGGCGTTGAGATCTTTAATCTTGGCACCGGAACACCATACAGTGTTACTGAGATCGTTGACACTTTTGAAAAGGTCA